>JAURFH010000199.1 GCA_030834415.1 Verrucomicrobiota bacterium
TGCGTTCAACCTGGTCGTCAACAGTGACGGCCTGGGGGCGACGATCTTCAATGGTGTGGTCGGTAGTGTGACGCCGCTGGCCAGCATCACGACTGATGCTGATGGTACGACGCAGATCAACGGCGGTATCGTGAATACCTCCGGATTCCAGCTCTACAATGATCCGGTGACCATTGGTGCTAACACGGTACTCACCAGCACGGGCGTCGGCGCTGCCGGTAACATCACGTTTGTGACGACACTGGACGGTCCGTTCACCTTGCTAGTGAATACGGCTGGCACCACGACCTTCGGTGGTCCGGTGGGCAGCATCACTCCGCTGAACAGCGTGACGACGGATGCCCCCGGTGCGACAGCCATCAATGGTGGCAGTGTGCTGACCTTTGGCATCCAGACCTACAATGATCCGGTGACTTTGGGTGCGAACACGCTCATCACCAGCACCGGTGCGGCGGCCTTGGGTAACGTGACATTTAACAGCACTTTGGATAGTGCTGTGGGTCCGTTCTCGCTGGTAGTGAACACCGCCGGCAATACCGACTTCAACGGTGCGGTAGGTGGCGTTGGTGCCTTGCTCAGCCTGACCACGGATGCGCCCGGAACGGTGTCCATCGATGGTGGTGCGGTGACGACCACCACGTTCCAACTCTACAATGATGTGGCCACCATTGGTGCTAACACGGTGCTGACCAGCAGTGGTGCTGGTAACATCACCTTCATGCAGACGCTGGACGGTGCCTTCACGCTGAATGTGAACACGGCGGGTGCGACCATCTTCAACGGTGTGGTCGGTGGCATCACGCCGCTGGTCTCCGTGGTGACGGACGCTCCGGGTGCCACGCAAGTGAACGGCACTGCGGTTACAACGACCGGCATCCAGACCTATAATGATCCGGTGACGGTGGGTGCGAATACGCTCTTGACCAGCACGGGGGTGGGTGCCGCTGGCAATATCACCTTCAACAGCACGTTGGATGACGATGCGGTAGTGGGTGTGGCCAATGTCACGGTCAACACGGCTGGTGCCACGACCTTCAATGGTGCGGTAGGCGGTATCACTCCGCTGACCAGCCTGACGACAGACGCAGCAGGTAACGTTGCGATCAACGGTGGATTGGTGACCACGGTGAACAACCAGACTTACAATGATGTTGCTACACTGGGTGCAGATACGGTGTTGAACAGCTTGGCGGCAGGGAACATCACCTTCGCCCAGACGTTGGACGATGATCTGACTATCCCGGCGAATACATCGAACCTGATCGTGAACACCTCCGGTGTGACGACCTTCGGTGGCGTGGTGGGTGGCATCTCGCCGCTGACCAGCATCACGACTGATCCGGCTGTAGGTGTGGTCGGTGCCGGTGACATCACTGCGATCAATGGCGGGCTGGTGATCACCACCGGCTTCCAGACCTACAATGACAACGTGACGGTCAACCAAGACACGACGTTGACCAGCACGACGGTGGGTAACATCACCATCGGTCAGCCGAATCCACCGGTGCCGTGGGGTCTGACGACCTTGATGGGCACGGTTCCAGGTGTTGACATGATAATCAACGCCCTTGGGGGCAATGTGCAGGTGAATGCGGCGGTGTCCGGTGTGGATACCCTGAACGGCGTTGCGACAGCCACCTATATTGCAGCCAACCCGGGCAATACCGGAATTAACCTCTACCTCTCGACACCGAACTCGCCGTTCGTGTTCATATACACGGCACCGCCGGTATCGTTCAATCTGAACAACAAGGTCTACTCGATGGAGGAGATATTCGGACGTGACGTGCCGAACCTCTTCAAGTATCCGGGTGATGACAAGAGCGTGAGCTCGGAAATCAACGTGTTACTGAAGACGAATAAAGTGGAAACGCTGATCGGTTCGCTGCCGACAGACAAGATTACGACGAGCTATGATCTTGCCGCGCTGGAAGAAGCCCGCAAGAATCGTTGATCCCTGAACTGCCTATGTATCCGCAATCAATCAAGACGCTTTTGGGAGTCGGACTGGCGGCCTTATGCGCCACGCCTGTCATGGCGCAGTCCGAGCGCCTGCAGCCCAAGAAGCCCGAGGCGGCTTCCACCGCAACGGCCCCCAAGGCTGATGCGGCCACCGCCGGACTGACCGGTTCACCGCAAGATCCCGGACCTGCACTGAAGGGTGTGGTCATCTTTGGTTCCCGTGAGGAGATCAAGGGAAAGGGAGATGTGGTTGCGGAAGGTGTGCAAGTGGGACCAGGCAGCCAGTTGGATCTGTTGCGTAGCGCGCAGTTCAAGGCAGCCCTACAGCCGTTGATCGACCAGCCGATCAATACCTACAACTTGGGTCTGTTGCAGCGGAAGATTGTTCTCTTCTACCGCAAGAACAATCGTCCTCTGGTGGATGTGGTGCTGCCGGCACAAGAGTCGGTAGGCAATGGCGTCATCCAAATCTTCATTCTGGAGGGCAAGCTCGGCCAGGTAGAGGTAGAAGGCAACAAGCACTTCAAATCCGAGCTGTTCACCAAGAGCCTGCGGCTTCGTGAGGGGGATGTCATCGATTCTCAGGAACTGCTGTCTGACCTCGACTGGATGAACCGGAATCCGGGCCGTCATGTGGATGCTTCCTTCCGCCGGGGTGAGAAGCTGGGCGAGTCGGATGTGGTCTTGCGTGTGAAAGACCGTTACCCGTTACGTGGTTATGTTGGTTATGAAAACAACGGACCGCGGTTCGCTGGCGAAGATCGGGTATTTGCCGGCTTCAACTGGTTCAATGCTTTCGGACTGGATCATCGCCTGAGCTACCAGTTCACTGCCGATACTGATTTCGACCTGTTGAAGGCGCATTCCTTGAGTTACGAGATTCCGCTGCCTTGGCGGCATACCGTGAGCTTCTACGGCGGCTACGCCGACTCTAAGGCCGACTTTAACACACCTGTGGTTACCCAGAAGGGTTCCAGTTATCAGTTGAGTGGCCGCTATGAGATTCCGCTTGGTCGTATTGGCAACTTCAGCCATCTGGTCAATTTCGGCTTGGATTTCAAGCGGATGGACAACCAGCTTGAATTCAATAATTTCACCATTTTTGGCGGAGAGTTGGATATTTTCCAAGTGGCCGCACAATATCGCACTGAATGCCATGACAAATGGGGCAGTACGGCCATGCGTTTAGATGCTTACTGGAGTCCCGGAGATGTCACAGCCAACAATGAAGATGCTGCTTTCCGTGCTTTTCGTGGTAACAACGCGAACTCGGATGCCAGTTACCTTTACACGAGGCTGACGTTGGAGCGTTCCACCAGATTGCCGGCGGACTTCTCATGGGTTATACGTGCCACTGGTCAGTTGGCTTCCCAGAATATCCCTACCAGCGAACAGTTGGGCATCGGTGGTTCTATCGGAGCCCGTGGCTATGACGAACGTGAAGCCAACGGTGACAACGGCTACCTCATCGTGAATGAATTGTATTCTCCGAACTTGCCCTTCCTCAGCATGATCAACAAGAAGGCAGGGGATAATCTGAAACTGCTCGCCTTTTTTGACATGGGTGAGACTCAAAATATCGATCTGCTGCCAACCGAAGATCCACATGTGCAATTGATGTCTGCAGGTGTGGGTTTGCGCTATCAGTTCCGCACAAATCTTTCCGTGCGCTTTGATTACGGCTGGCAGTTGATGGATTCGGGAACTTTGAACCCGCACAGCCCGGAGAACTCACGCGGCCACATTGCGGCGATCCTGAGCTTCTAGGAATCTTTACTTTCATCGCGCCCGAGCCATTTCAGGATGGTTCGGGCGCTTTTGCTTGGTGCGGAGAAGAGGACGTTGTGATCGGCCGTGTAAATCAATGCAGACTCTTTGTATCTCGGGCAATGGCGACGCAACCAAGGCGTGACCAGATACCAAGGGACGAGCGCATCCCAGAACCCGCTCAAGCTGAACACCATGAGTTGTGTGCGTGTGATGCTCTCTTGCGGGTTGTTTGTTGCGATGAGGTGAAGCCGGTGGATGGCGGCTGAGGCATCGGCCGCGTTGCGCCGCTCGATGAATGATTGCACGGCTTGTTCGGTATCTGCTGTTGTCTCGTAGCATGCCTTAACCATACGAGAGTAGGTCTGCATCGCTCGATTGACGCGGCTATCCTTCGCCGTGAGCCACTTGAGGCCTTTGATGGCGAGCCGGACTCCCCAAGGGAACGGGTGTCGTCCGAAACCACCCGCCAGGATGATACCCCGACATTTTAAGCCACCCGCAAGCTCATTGGCCAAGGGCCAGGCGATTTGCGAACCGAATGATTCCGCGAGCAGCCAGCCTTCAGTAATACCTTGAGAGCTCAGTGCGTTAGTGATGTGCCGGGCATAATCGCTCAAAAACCAAGAGGTCGTTCGCGGGTAGGTGATCTCGACAAAGCGACAATGTGGGCTCAGCAGATGACGGAGCGGGGTGATGATAGTGCAGTCCCCATGCGTGCCCGGCAGGTAGATCAGGGTAGGTTGCTCCCGGGCACCATGGATTTTTATTTCCAGAGTTTCTTCCACATCATCCATGACACTTACCTCAGGCACGGCCCAAGGACTCCCAATCGCGTGGTTTGTCATCCACCTTTTGCAAGATGACAAAGCCGACGATCATCATCGCGAGAAGGAAGAGCATGCTGATGCCTTGGCCGACTAAAGGGTCCATCTTCATCTGTCGGATGAAGAACCAGGTGGAGGCGGCCCAGATGCCCGGACCAGTGATCGCTGAGAAGCGCCCCACCATGCCATAGAGGCCGTAGAATTCACCGATGCGGTCAGGGGGAGTCAATCGCAGCATATAAGGGCGGTCCGCTGACCAGACGCCGCCTAAGGCGAATCCAGCCACGCCTGCGAGGACATACATCGCCATTATCGGTAGTTTGAAAACCCCGATGCTGAATCCGAGGATGAAATTGCCGATCCACAGGCACAACACCATGTTGAGCGTTTTCTTGGGGCCTATCTTGTCCGTGAGCCAGCCCCAAAAGAATCCACCCATGATGGCCAGCGTGATGGCAAACATCAGAATGAGCTGCGCTTTCTTTTCGCCGGCCTCCTTATCGAGTCCGGAGGAGATGGCCACATTCACGGTGAAGAGAGACATCACGGTCAGCACGGTGTTGATGGGGTCGGTGTAAAATACCCGGCCGATCAGGAAGCGGCCCAATCCCGGGAAGCGGCTGCTGTCTTTCAGCGCATTGATTGTCTCACGGGTGGACTTGCGCATCATCTCGAAATCGATGGGACGCGGATTCGGATTCCCCCGTTCCTTTACGAACAGGATGCAGGGCAACGAGAAAAGCAGAAACAACAGCGCTGTCAGCACAAACAGGAAAGGCTTATCACCTGTGCCAAAATAGAGCGATGCACCCACCGCGATGTAAGAACCCAGATAGCCGATGCCTACACCGATACCACCGATGCGGCCGCGATTTGATTCATTGCTCACCTCCGGCAACAGGGCGTCGTAGAACTGCGTGCCCGCCTGATAAGCGATATTGGCCAGAATGTAGCAGATGGCCGAGAGCAGAAAGCCAAAGCGCCCCAGAGTGGTTGTTAGCAGGATGCAGATGAGCGTGCTGGCTACGAGAAAGGGCATGCGCTTGGGAGCCCGGTCGGTCATAGCGCCTAAAATTGGCGAAGCGATGAAGATCAAGCCCATCGAGATCGCCGTGATGACGGTGAAGACAGTGTCCGCCCGCTCGGCACCATATAGGTCGCGCACGTAGAAGGGGAAGAACAGGGATGTCACCCCCATCGCGAAGATCGTGTTCGCCAGGTCATACATCACCCAGCCCGTCACGGCGCGTTTGGTGACGACGTGAGCGGGCGTTTTAGCGGGCGAAGCATTGTCGCCGGATGCCGGGTTCATGCGTTACTTCGCTACCCTCTCTTCATCGATCAACTTTTGCAATTCGCGATGGTTTATTTTTCCCGTTCCCAGCTTCGGGATTTCCCGCACGGCCTTGATCTCTTTGGGCACGCACAGGTTGGTGAGGCCCTTTTCCTTGATGACCTTGCGGAGGTCATCCAGCGACACTTTGGGTTCGTTGCTGATGGCGATCAGCTTCTCGCCCTTCTCTTCATCGGGCACGGAGACGACCGCTACCTGGCAACGCAGGCCATATTGCGGGAATGCTCCGGCCAAAGCGTCTTCCACTGCTGTGAGGCTCACCATCTCGCCGCTGATCTTGGCAAAGCGCTTCATGCGGCCGCGGACGGAAAGGAAACCATCCTCATCCACGTGCACGATGTCACCCGTATCGTACCAGCCACCCTCGGCCTTGAACTTCTTGTTCGCATCGGCATTCAGGTAGCCCTTCATGATGTTCGGCCCGCGCACATGCAGGCGCCCGCCATCTTCCACTCCTTCCACGGGTTCGAGCTTGTATTCGATGCCAGGCAAGAGGCGTCCCACGGTGCCATTGCGTGGTTGCAGCGGGGTGTTCACGCTCACACAGGGGCTGCACTCCGTAGCGCCGTAACCTTCCAAGATGCGCACACCATATTTATTCGACCACGTCTTGGCGGTTGTCTCCTGTAGTTTCTCCGCCGCGGAGAAGAGATAGCGCATGCTGCGGAAATCATAGGGATGCGCCTTGCGGGCGTAGCCGTTCAGGAACGTGTTTGTGCTAAGGAAGACGGTGCAATCCCGGTCATACAAAGCCGAGGGGACCACGCGGTAATGCAATGGCGAAGGATAGACAAAGGAGTAAAGCCCGCGCACAAGCGGCAGCAAAGTGCCGACCGTCAGACCGAAGCTGTGGAACATCGGCAGACAATTGAACACGCGATCGTTGTCCTGCAGATCCGTGATGGCCAGCATCTGGCGGATATTCGCGAGGATGTTTTTGTGGGTGAGCTCGACCCCTTTGGGCACACCTTCCGAGCCGCTGGTGAAGAGGATGACGGCGGTGTCGTCGTAATCTTTGGTGCAGGGCAGGGCGGTGCGCGGCCAGAGCAGATGCTTGATGAGCGTGCTGAACTTCTGCCCACCCGTGATGCTGGCCCGCAGATCTTCCAGATAGAGGAACTGAATGCCAGCCTTGGTCAGCGGCTCGATGTCCAACCGGGCTTTCTTCAGGAATTCGCGAGAGGTCACGATCTGCTTCATCCCGGCAAGCTGCCCGCAGGCGAGCATCACCGGAATGCCGGTGCTGAAGTTCAAGAGAGCGGGCACGTGGCCGAGTGACCACAGAGATACGCAGACAACCGGTGTGGCGTTGATATTGGGCAGTAAGACACCGATGTGTGCCTGCTGAGCAGGTAACAAT
>JAURFH010000200.1 GCA_030834415.1 Verrucomicrobiota bacterium
TGCCGCTTGCTTGGGCAAAACGATGTAAGCCTTCCGCTTTTCGAATTGGATTTCATGCAACTCGAACCCTTTCCAATCGGACACCTTGCCCGGCACCAATTCACTCGCCGTCAGTGGCGCAGGCGGGTTTGCCTTCAGATGCTCACGCAAGACTGGCAGCGCTTGCGGCAAGTCTTTCATCACCAGCTCGGCCATCACGCGGGCACCTTTCGGGGCGAAATGCGTACGGTCACTCGGCAAACTGCAGAGATCGGCGCTGCCCGCATTTCCCAACTGGCTGAAGAGCTGGCCGCTCATCGTATGCAGATCCACCAGCGGCACTTTTTCCTCCGCCGCCACGATCTTCATCGCCTCCGCATAAGGTTTCAGGATATCATTGAGCGTACCGTCCGTATTGAAGTTGCGGCGGTGCATGGGTGTGATGAGCACTGGCAACGCATTCATCGCGCGCGTTTCATCGATGTATGTCCGTAGATAATCCCGGAAATCCGTGGCCGCATCCGTGGCCTTTGGCTCCGTCTTGGTGTGCGAATCGTTGTGACCGAACTGGATGAGCACCACATCGGGCTTCAGCGCCTTGGTCTCCTCCCAATATCCCCCCGTGATGAAACTCTTGGTGCTACGCCCGCTAAGCGCGACATTCGTGACCACCAGCGAATCATTGAACCAGCTCTGGAGATAGTGCCCCCAACCGCGGTTCACATGCGTGTCCGGGTATTCAGCCACGGTGGAATCACCGAGCACCGCCACCTTCAGCTTGGTCGGCTGGCCTTGTGCGACCAACAGGATACCGCTCCAAAATACTCCCGTGAGGAGCGCCAGAATGAATGAACGTGTCTTCAAAGAAATCATGCGATGACCGCATGGTTTCCCGCTCGCTCCCTCAAGTCAAAAAGATAAACCGATCTGCCTGACGACGTCTTCGGTCTCCGGCAGCTACTCAGATTACGTCGGGATGTTGTACTGCTTTATCTTGTTGTAGAGCGTCTGCCGTCCGATGCCCAAGCGCTTCGCTGTTTCCAGCTTATTACCACCCGTTTCCTTGAGCATCTGGAGGATGGCGTTGCGCTCGATGCCTTCCATCAGGGTCAGATTGTTCTGCACCGCCGCCTCCGTTGTTTCCGTGATGCTCAGGTCAGCCGGAGCGATCTGGCGACCATCACACATGAGCACCGCGCGCTGCACTTCATTCTGCAATTGCCGCACATTACCCGGCCATTCATGACCGCGCAGCATGTCCGCCGCCTCGGGAGTGAACCCGATGATCGAACGGCCTGCTTGCGAGGCGAACCGCTTCAGGAACGCCTCGGCCAAGGGCAGGATATCTTCACGACGTTCGCGCAATGGCGGCAATGAGATCGTGATGGCACCCACGCGATAATAAAGATCCTCGCGTAGCTTGCCTTCCTTGATGGCTTCTTCCACTGGGCGGTTGGTGGCGGCGATGATCCGGCAATTCGTCTTGTAGCTCACGCGTCCACCGACTGGCCGCACTTCCTGCTCCTGCAAGACCCGCAGCAACTTGCTCTGCGTATCGATCGGCATCTCGGAGATCTCATCCAGCATCAGCGTACCGCCATCCGCTTCACGGAAAAGTCCGGTGCGATCCGCATGCGCTCCGGTGAAAGCACCTTTCACGGAGCCAAAGAGTTCGCTCTCGATGAGATCGCGCGGCAAGGCGGCGCAGTTCACCTTGATCAACGGACCGCTGGCCCGGCTGCTCAGGGAGTGCAACAAATCGGCGATCACTTCTTTGCCTGTGCCACTCTCCCCGCAAAGCAGGACCGAAACATCCGTGGGCGCCACCCGCTCAGCCGTCCGCAAGACTGTCTTCATGGCCGTGCTGCGGAACACTGGCGAACTACCGCCACTGATATTGGAAAGCGCCCGGCGCAGGGAACTGGCCTGTTCGGTCAGCTTCTTATGCTCCATCGCTTTTTCGATGGAGTGCAGAAGCGATTCATGATCGAACGGTTTCTTCTGAAAATCATAGGCCCCCAGCTTGGTGGCCGTCACGGCAGCATCCAGCGAAGCATGACCGGTCAGCACGATGACTTCCGTGCCCGGCCAAGATTTCTTCATGATCGGCAGGAGTTCCAAGCCGTCAGCATCATCCAGTTTGAGATCCAGCAGGACGACATCCGGCTCCGGCCCGCCCAAGGACTGGCGTAGGGCCGTACCGCTCATGAGGGAGGAGGCGCGATAACCGTGGGAGGCAAGGAGGTTTTGCAGCAGCAGACAGAGCTCCTGCTGGTCATCTACGATCAAAATCCGGGCATTCATTCAACGATACCTTTCATATTGAACGGTTCGCTGTCGTACCAGTCGCCCTAAACACTACTAAGACGTCCATCTTTCAGACTGCGCTACCAGATCAGCCGACCGTTTTTTGCTATATCCATTCAATATGAACTTTAAGCAAAAACGATTCCAGTCTTATTTTTGGACATAAAAAATAACGAAAATATTGAGAAATTCAGGAATTAACCTCAGGCCAAGACACTGAAAAGCCTCAAAAATGCCTTCCCAAACATGCCTTAAAGTTTGGCATCCGGGAAAACTTCCAAGATTTTCTTCTTCAGGCGCTCTTCTTCCACGGGCGGCAGCAGGCGACGGTTCACCCTCCTTTGCACTCCATCCAATAGTTCCAACCAGTCCTCCAGCGGCGGCTCTGGCATGTCCTGCCATTGGTCATGTCGTTTACCCCGGACATGAAAGTACCACCGGTTGCCGATGTGCTTGGCGTAAACCTCGCGTTTCTCGCCTTCCTCGGTCCGCCCTTTCCAACTGATCTCACCTTTACCCATAATTATTCCGGGATATCCACCGAGGCGACCGCCATGGCCGCAATACCTTCACCGCGTCCGACAAAACCCATCTGCTCGTTGGTCGTCGCCTTCAAGCCCACCCGTTTCGGGTCGATGCCGAGGGCGGCAGCGATATACTCTTTCATCTTGGGGAAATATTTCCCCAGTTTGGGCTCTTCGGCGATGACCGAAGCATCGATGTTCACGATCCGCCCAGAGCGCTTGAGCACCTGACTGGCGGCTTCTTCCAAGAAGATGCTGCTCGCGGCATTCTTCCAACGCGGATCGGAGTTCGGAAAGAATTGCCCGATATCCCCCTCGCCGATGGCTCCCAAGACCGCATCACAGATCGCATGCATCAACGCATCTGCGTCCGAGTGCCCATCAAGCCCTTTGTGATACGGGATCTCCGCGCCACCCAGGACAAGCTTCCGGCCCTCGACCAGCTGATGCACATCATAGCCTATGCCTACATGTATCATGTCTTCGCCAGTCTAGGGCCAAAGCAGTCTGCCGCAAGATTGAACCTGCTCGATTTTTTAGTCGCTCAAAAATGGGAAAACGGCTCGCTTTTTCTGTTCCGAAAGGCTTAACTCTTCCTGCGTTTCAGAAGGTCACTAAATCAGCCTGCGCCTTCATTGACTTGAGGACTTGTTGCTCCATAGTAACGCGCACAGATAACCCAAAGAATTTGCCCTATGGCCGCGAAATCGACTGATAAAGCAGAAAAAGCCGAGAAGAATCTTCCCGCCGAGACCAAGTCCAGCGAGGACGCAAAAATAAAAGCCGCCCGTAATCGTGAACTGGATGCGGCCATCGCCTCCATCACCAAAGCCTACGGCGAAGGCAGCATCATGCGCCTCGGCGATGCCCGGGCACAGACCAAGATCGAAGTCATCCCCACGGGCGCTCTTGCTCTCGATCTGGCACTGGGTATCGGTGGTCTGCCGCGCGGTCGCGTCATCGAGATCTACGGTCCTGAGTCTTCCGGCAAGACCACGCTCATGCTGCATGTCATCGCGAATGCCCAGAAAAACGGCGGTCTCGCCGCGTTCATCGATGCCGAACATGCCTTGGATCCCGCTTACGCCAAGAAACTCGGCGTGAACTTGGACGATCTCCTCGTCTCCCAGCCGGACAGCGGCGAAGAAGCGCTGACCATCTGCGAGACCTTGGCCCGCTCCAATGCCTTGGATGTCATCGTCATCGACTCCGTTGCCGCCCTCACGCCCAAGTCCGAACTCGAAGGTGAGATGGGCATGGCCACGATGGGCATGCAGGCCCGCCTCATGAGCCAAGCCCTGCGCAAACTCACCGCCATCCTGAACAAGGCCAAGACGACCTGTATCTTCATCAATCAGCTCCGTGAAAAAGTAGGCGTCATGTTCGGCAGCCCCGAAACGACCCCGGGCGGCAAAGCGCTGAAGTTCTATGCCTCCGTGCGTATCGATATCCGCCGCCGGGATGCCCTCAAGGATGCCACTGGCGCGGTCATCGGCAATCACGTGAAATGCAAAGTGGTGAAGAACAAGGTTTCCCCGCCCTTCACCGAGGCCGAGTTCGACATCATGTTCAACCACGGCATCAACAAGGAAGGCTCAATCCTCCAAGTGGGCCTCGACAAGGGCGTCGTCGACAAGAAGGGCGCTTGGATGCAATTCGATGGTGAACTGATCGGTCAGGGCAAAGACGCCGCTTGCAAGGCACTCGCCGAGAAACCGGAACTCGCCGCCAAGATCGTTGAAGCCATTATGGCCAAGGTCAACGAGGTCAAGCCTGCTTGATAAACAGTTAAGTGACTAAACGAAAAGGCCGCGCTTTGCAG
This sequence comes from Verrucomicrobiota bacterium, assembly GCA_030834415.1. Classification (GTDB taxonomy): domain Bacteria; phylum Verrucomicrobiota; class Verrucomicrobiia; order Limisphaerales; family JAEYXS01; genus JAEYXS01. Next base: position 4,633 of record JAURFH010000200.1, read on the forward strand.
CGCGGCCTTTTGCATTAAGTAGATATCGCCTGCAGCTTACTTCTTGAACAGGCTCTTGATGCCTTCCGTGGCTTTCTTGGTGGTCTCACTGGCCGCACCACCCACATCTTTCACTGCGTCCGTGGCGATCTTGCCCACTTGGCTTACTGCATCCGTCACAAACTTGGTGGATTGACCGAGAATCTCCTCGAAAACCCGCTTCGTCAGGTCACCCGGCGTGATACCTTCCGGGCCGGTGCCCAGATTCGTCAGCTTGATCTCCGGCACCGTGACCGAGAGCGGCTTGTTACCGAGCATCTTGAAGATCACATTCACCTTCGCATTCTTCACGATGAACTCATCCACTTGCAACTTCTTCGAGGAACCGGCTTTGCCTTCCTCTGCCGCTTTGTTCTCGGCTCCACCAGTGAATTCCTCGATGTTTTTCAAGATCTGGGTCAGGTTGTTCTCCTTCAAACCGCCTTCCATCGTGATCTCCGGTCCTTCCACCTGGATGGATTTCACCACGATCTTATCGGACAGCAGTGAACCGGGGCTGATGGAAAGGCTGGCCTTATCCACCTTGATGGCGAACGCAGACGTGTAACCCTCAGGATTCCCGATCACCATGCCCTTGACCGAGCCGCCACCTGAGAGTGGCATCACGCCCACACCATCCAGTTTGATGGAGACCTTGGTCACCTTAGGGCCGACCGTTTCCACGCCTGTTTTGATGATGCCGCCGATGGAGAATCCGATGATCACGAGGGCGACCACGAGGACCACCACGACTCCGATAGCTATTTTGACCGGTTTTTTCATAAATCTTAAGTGGAGGTGTTGGTTAAAAACCTCCTGCGCCAAAGGTTACCCCTCGTTATTCCCGTGTAAAGCTGGCAAATGGACTGTCCATCCGGCTCATAGCCTCCGTTTGACTCTCCGGCTGCGCTTGTATTTTGCTACCCGGGAGGTATTTTGTTCTGGCATGTCATCCAAGGTTTTTGCCGCCAGTCGTATCGTGTTGTTCTGCGGCGCGTTGTTGTCGTGGGCAGTTCCGGCGTTTCCCCAAACGTCCGAGCCGCTGGCGGGAACCAAGCAATTGACCATGGAAGGCGACCTCTCCGCGCAGATGGTCGCCGGCATCAGCAAATTTCTGGATCGCGAACTCACCGCTTCGGTCGCCGGGCGGGCACGCTATTGGAAACCCGATTTCTCCACTCGCGCCACCTACTACCAATCCATCCAGCCCAATCGCGACCGCCTCGCCCAGATCATCGGGGCTGTGGACCCGCGCCTGCCCAAAGTGCAGCTCGAATACGTGGCCACCACGACCACGCCAGTGAAGGCGGCCGATACGGATCGGTTCGTGGCCTACTCCGTGCGTTGGCCCGTGTTTGAAGGCGTGTATGGCGAAGGCCTCATGCTCGTACCCAAAGGCCGCGTCGTCGCCCGCGTCGTCGCCATCCCGGATGCCGACCAAACTCCCGAACTGATTTCCGGCATCGCACCCGGCCTGCCTACTGAGCTGCAATTCGCGCGTCGCCTCGTGGAGAATGGTTGCCAAGTCATCATCCCCACCCTCGCCAGCCGTTCTGACACTTATTCTGGAAATGCCCGCCTGAACCGCTTCACCAACCAGCCGCATCGCGAGTGGATCTACCGCCAGTCATATGAACTCGGCCGCCACATCATCGGCTATGAAGTGCAGAAGGTGCTCGCCGCCGTGGATTGGCTGGAAGGCCAGACGGTCAGCAAAGATGCCCCAAACATCGAAGTCGGTGTGATGGGGTATGGTGAAGGTGGTCTGATCGCCTTTTACAGTGCGGCCATCGATACCCGCATCGATGCCTGTCTTGTCAGTGGCTATTTCGGACCGCGCGAAAAACTTTGGGAGGAGCCGATATACCGCAATCTCCACGGGCTGCTGCAAGAGTTCGGTGATGCCGAGATCGCCACTCTCATCGCGCCGCGCGTTTTGCTGGTGGAGTATTCCCCCGCCCCTGATGTGAAGGGCCCGCCCGAACCACGTGACGGCCGTGGCGGAGCCGCTCCCGGCAAAATCGTCACACCGGAATTCAAGGACGTCTTGGCTGAACTGCGTCGCGCGCAAATGCTCTGTGCCGAACAATTCCGCCCAGCCTTGCTCATGTTAAGCGGACCGGAGGGCGAGCCCTTGGGGCCGACGGGCGAAGTCAGTGTCCTCGGTATGATTCAGGCCTTGCGTGTGAATATCGAGAGCCTCCGCCCCGCCGGCCAGCAACCGGCGGAGTTACGCACGTCCTTCAGCCAGGATGAGCGTCAGGAACGGCTGGTGCGGGAACTCGAGACCCACACCCAGCGCCTTCTCACCTTGGCCGGTGGGGTCCGCGATAATTTCCTCTGGAACAAAGTGAAGCCGAACACCACGAACGAGTGGCAGGCCGCCATGCGCCCGTATCAGGCGGCGTTCTGGAATGAAACCATCGGCCGCTTCGCCCAAGGCACCAACACCTTGAATCCACGCTCACGCAAGGTTTACGACAAACCCAAGTGGATCGGTTATGAAGTCGTGTTGGATGTGCAGAATGACGTTTATGCCTGGGGCTACCTCCTGTTGCCCAAAGGTATGAAGCCCGGCGAGAAACGTCCTGTCGTCGTCTGCCAGCATGGACTAG
>JAURFH010000201.1 GCA_030834415.1 Verrucomicrobiota bacterium
CAGCATCGCGCTCGCATTCTTGCACGCCGCCACACACGCACCGCAACCGATGCACTGCGCCGCATCCATCGCCATGTCAGAATTTTCCTTCGGCACCGGAATGGAGTTCGCATCCGGCGCAGCCCCCGTGCGCACTGTGATGAAACCGCCCGCCTGCTGGATGCGATCAAAAGATTTACGGTTCACCACCAAATCCTTGATGATCTCGAACGGCTTGGCGCGGAACGGCTCCACATAGATCTCGTCGCCGTCATTGAAGCTGCGCATGTAGGTCTGGCAGGTCGCGATGCCCTGGTGCGGACCGTGCGGCTTGCCGTCGATCACCAACGAGCAAGTTCCACAGATGCCTTCGCGGCAATCGTGATCGAACGCGATCGGCTCCTCGCCCTTGTTCGCCAGCTCTTCGTTCACCACGTCGAGCATCTCCAGGAATGACATGTTCCCGTTAAGCTCCGGCGACTGGTAGGTCTTGAACTCACCCGGCGTGCTCGCATTCTTCTGACGCCATACTTTTAAGGTCACTTTCATAGGTTCTCTCTTTAGGCGTTCAAATTATTTGTAAGACCGCGTGCTCATATGCACTTCCTCATAGACCAGCGGTTCTTTGTTCAGGACCGGGGCTTTGCCATCGCCGGTGTATTCCCAGGCGGAAACAAAGGCAAATTCGTCGTCACGCCGGCGGACATCGCCCGCGTTGACCACGCCCTGCTGCACCTCGGGATCATCCTTGGTGTATTGATATTCTTCACGGAAGTGGCCACCACAGCTTTCCTCGCGCGTCAGCGCGTCACGGCACATCAATTCGCCCAGCTCGATGAAGTCAGCCACGCGACCGGCTTGTTCCAGTGCCTGGTTCCATTCCAGCTCACCGCCCATCACGTTGACGTTCTTCCAGTATTCTTCACGCAAGGCAGGGATCAGCTTCAGCGCCTTCTCCAGGCCTTCCTTGTTGCGCGCCATACCGCAATGCTCCCACATGATCTTGCCCAGTTCCTTGTGGAAGCTGGCCGGCGTCCGCTTGCCCTTGCAGTTCATCAACTGCTTGGTGATGTTCCGCACGTTCTCTTCCGCTTGTGTGAAGGAGGCGTGGTCCGTCTTCGGACGCTTGTCCGGCTTCTGCGTCGCCAGATAACCGGCGATCGTGGCCGGAATAACAAAGTAACCATCCGCCAGACCTTGCATCAGCGCCGAGGCGCCGAGGCGGTTCGCACCGTGATCGGAGAAGTTTGCTTCACCCATCACGAACAGGCCGGAAACGTTGCTCATCAGGTTGTAATCCACCCACAGGCCGCCCATCGTATAATGGACCGCCGGGTAGATGCGCATCGGCGTCTTGTATGCATCCTCGTTCGTGATCTCATGATACATCGCGAACAGGTTGCCGTAACGTTCACGGACCTTGGCTTCACCCAGTCGGCTGATGGCATCCGAGAAGTCCAGATACACACCCAAGCCCGTCTCACCGATACCGCGGCCATCATCACAGACCATCTTGGCAGCCCGGCTGGCGATATCGCGCGGAGCGAGATTACCGAACGCCGAATACATCCGCTCGAGATAATAATCGCGGTCCTGCTCAGCGATGTCTGCCGGGTTCTTCTTGCAGTCTTCCTTCTTCTTCGGCACCCACACGCGACCGTCATTGCGGAGGGATTCGGACATCAAAGTCAGCTTGGACTGGTAGTCACCAGAAACCGGGATGCATGTCGGATGGATCTGCGTGTAGCACGGATTGGCAAAGCAGGCCCCGCGCTTATACGCCCGCCAGCTCGCCGTGACATTGGAGCCGCGCGCGTAGGTGGAGAGGTTGAACACATTGCCGTAACCGCCCGTCGCCAACACCACAGCGTCACCGTTGTGCCGGGTGATCTCACCCGTCTGCAGGTTACGCACGATGATGCCCTTGGCATGGCCATCCACCACCACGAGATCCAGCATCTCTGAGTGGGTGTAGGACTTCACGCCGCCATTGGCGATGTTGCGGCAGAGCGCGGAATAGGCACCAAGCAGCAACTGCTGTCCCGTCTGGCCACGCGCGTAGAACGTGCGGCTCACCTGCGCACCACCGAAAGAGCGGTTATCGAGCAACCCGCCGTATTCACGGGCAAACGGCACACCTTGAGCCGCGCACTGGTCGATGATGTTCACCGACACCTCGGCAAGACGATGTACGTTCGCCTCGCGGGAACGGAAATCACCGCCCTTGATGGTGTCGTAGAAGAGACGGTGCACCGAGTCACCGTCGTTCTGGTAATTCTTCGCGGCATTGATACCGCCCTGGGCCGCCACGGAATGCGCGCGCCGGGGAGAATCATGGAACACAAAGTTGTGCACATCGTAGCCCAAATCGGCGAGGGTGGCCGAGGCAGAGGCACCGGCCAGACCGGCACCTACCACGATGATCTTATACTTCCGCTTGTTCGCCGGGTTGATCAGCTTGTTCTTGAACTTGTGGCTTTCCCATTTCTGGGCCAGCGGTCCGGCGGGAATGTTGGAATTGAGCGTAGCCATGTTACTTCACAGCCTCCTTTCCGGGAGTGGCGGCAAGCTGGATTTCAGACGTTTGCGCAGAAGCAGATTCAAGTTTGTGCCGGATCGCATCGCCGTAATCTTTCCCCACAATGCGCAGGAAGATCGCGGCCGGGATGCTCATGTAACCGATAAAGATGGCGATGCTGGCCACCTTGGCGAACTTGCTGATGACCGGCCACCAGCTATACGTCCGCAGACCGAGAGACTGGAACATGCTGGAGAGACCGTGATTCAGATGCATCAGCAGCATCGCCTGGGCGATGAGGTAGAACAACGCCACCCACCAGACCTGAAATCCGAGGATCATCATGCCATAGACATCCGGCACCTTGTGGCCGTCGAATTCCGTCTCCAGCTTGGTGAAATCACCCACCCCGTTGATGCCAGGCAGCAGGGCTGTGAAATGAGCGAGGTGATAGACGATGAACGCTAGGATCACCAAGCCGCTGAAGATCATATACTGGGAAGACTTGCTGGCGCCGTTCTCCTTCCACTTGGCATATTGCACCGGGCGGGCCGCCTTGTTCTCCATCGTCAACTTCACTGCAGTGAAGATATGGATGGCGACCATGGCCAGCAGGCCCAGTCGCGCGCCCCAGATCAGGGCAGGCTTGCTCTTGAGGAAGTGAGCATAGCCATTGATGAGTTCCGGCGGGCCGAAGACCTGGAGGTTCCCCACCAAGTGGCCGATGACGAACCCGAATAACGCCAGGCCCGATATCGCCATCAGGTATTTCTTCCCGAGCGATGAATTGAAAAGGCGGTCAATTATCTTCATGAACTTTGCTTTGTCGCGGCCTCTCTCACACGGACAGTCCTCTTCCGTGTCATTCTGGGCCTCGGCTTTACAAACCTTGAGAATGTAACGGCCAAATTTTGCCAGCGTCAATGCAGAGGGTGAAAGTATAAGCCACCCTTCCCCTAGGGTAACCCGGCCTAATATGCCAAAATCCCGGATATCATGCCCGGCATAGCCTCATTCAGTCTCCAAAGCCAGCCGCTCCAGCCAACCCGGCACTTCGGTAAGGACCCGGATATCCCCCCCGCCCTTCCGGTCCAGATACAACCCATGAAGCCCGGCATTCCGCGCCCCTTCCGCATCTTCCTCACGACTGTCACCAACATGCAAAACGGCTCCTGGTGCTGCCCCCAAGCTACGCAAAGCCTGCTCAAAGATGACGCCATTGGGTTTCGGGAACTGTACCTCACAGGAAACCGTGATGGCCTGAAAATAGGGGGTCAGCTTGAGATTCTTGAGTAACGGCCGCAAACGATCATCCCAATTGGAGATCACGCCCAAGTTGAAATCACGGCTGGCCAACTCATCCAATACGGCCAGAGCATCTTCATGGACGCTCCAGACCTCGGCATCGATAAACCGCCGGTAAACGGCTGGAAAAAACGCCTCTCGCAGCTTGTCTGCCAAGGGCCCGAAAGAATGCTTCACCAGTCCATACCACGCCTCTTCCGAGTAATCGAAATCTGTCTTGATCTGCCAAGCTTCGCGAAACCCCTCGTTGAGCGCCGACGGTTCCGCCTTTACCCCATGCTTGGCCGCGATATCCGCATAGACATGCCCCACCGACGGTGAAGGACTGATCAAAGTCCCACCGACATCAAACGTTACCGTATGCACTGGACACTGCGGGGTCATTCAGGCCCCTAGTGTTCGCGAGAAAGCCGCCAGCGCAAGCAAATAGCTGCCTGGGAACAGCCTACTTATCCAAACCTAGCTCATGCAGGGCAAACGCCAGCTTGTCCGCCGCCTCCTCGATGAGCATCGCCGTCGGTTTGCCTGCTCCATGTCCCGCCCGCGTCTCCACGCGGATGAGCACCGGGTTCTTACCTCCGTGATACTCCTGCAATCGTGCCGCGAACTTGAAACTATGCGCCGGTACCACCCGATCATCGTGATCCCCCGTCGTGACCAGCGTGCTCGGATACTTCACTCCGGGCTTGAGATTGTGATACGGCGAATAGGCGTAGAGCGCCTTGAACTCCTCCGCATTGTCCGGCGAGCCATAGTCGCTCTGCCATGCCCAGCCGATGGTGAACTTGTGGAACCGCAGCATGTCCATCACGCCCACCGCCGGCAGCGCCACGCCGAACAGCTCCGGACGCTGCGTCATGCACGCGCCCACCAACAATCCGCCATTGCTCCCACCCGCGATCGCCAGCTTGTCCGGCCGCGTGTATTTGTTCGTAATCAGCCATTCCGCCGCGGCTATGAAGTCATCGAACACATTCTGTTTGTTCAGTTTGGTGCCCGCCTGATGCCAGTCTTCGCCATACTCACCACCACCGCGCAAGTTCGGCACCGCATACACCCCGCCCTGCTCCATCCACGCGATCATCGTCAGCGCGAATGACGGCGTCAGGCTGATGTTGAATCCGCCGTAGCCATAAAGATACGTCGGGTTCTTGCCGTTCAGTGCCAGGCCCTTCTTATGCGTAATGAACATCGGCACCCGTGTGCCATCCTTGCTGGTATAGAAGACCTGTTTGGTCTCGAACTCCTCAGGATTGAACTTCACCTTCGGCGCCCGGAAGACCGTGCTCTTGCCCGTCTTCATATCATAGCGATACATCGTCGCTGGCCGGGTGTAGCCGGTGAAAAAGTAAAACGTCTCCGTATCTTCGCGCTTGCCGTTGAACCCGCCCGCCGTCCCGATGCCCGGGAAAGCGACCTCGCGCACCAGCTTGCCCTCGCGGCTGAATATCTTCACCACACTCCGCGCATCCTTAAGATACTGCGTGACGAACTGGTTATTCACGAAGCTCACACTACGCAACGTCTCCTCCGTCTGCGGGATGATCTCGCGCCAGTTGTCACGCGCAGGTTTCGTGATATCGATGGCGATCAACCGGCCACGCGGCGTATCGAGATCCGTCAAGAAATAGAACATCGTCCCGGCATTACCGATGAAATCGTATGAGGCATCGTTCTGGTTCAACAGTTCCACGACCTTCCCGTCCTTTTCCTGCAGGTCTTGGTAAAAGAAACGGTTCTTCGGGCTCGTCCCCTGCCAGACGCCGATGGCCAGATAGCGATTATCTTCTGTCACCGAACCGCCAAAGCCCCATTCCTTTTCATCCGGACGTTCATAAACCAGCTTATCCTCCGATTGCTTGGAGCCGATGCGGTGATAACAAAGCTTCTGGAAATAATTCACGCCCTTGAGCTGCTCGCCGTCCTTGGGCGCATCATAGCGGCTGTAGTAAAACCCTTTGCCGTCCTTCGTCCAAGAGGCACCCGAGAACTTCACCCACTTGAGTTCGTCCTCAAGATCCTTGCCGGTGCGCACATCCCGCACCTTCCATTCCTGCCAGTCCGAACCACCCGAGGACAACCCATACGCCATCAGATTCCCGTCATCACTGATGGTGTAACCACTGAGCGAGACCGTCCCGTCACTGGAGAGCGTATTCGGATCGAGCAAGACCCGCGGTTCGGCTTCGAGCGTATCCGCCACATAGAGCACGCTCTGGTTCTGCAGACCGTCATTGCGCGTGTAGAAATAACGTCCGCCTTCTTGAAACGGGATTCCGAAGCGCTCGTAATTCCAAAGCTCGGTCAGCCGCGTCTTCAGCTTTTCCCGCAGCGGCAATTTCTCGAGATAGGCGAACGTCACTTTGTTCTCCGCCTCCACCCACGCCTTCGTCTCCGGCGCATTATCATCCTCCAACCAGCGATACGGGTCGTCCACACTCGTCCCGTTCAACACCTCGAGGACATTGGTCTTCGCCGTCTGTGGATAATCAAATTTCGTCGTCATATTCGAACTGCTGACACAGCCACCCAAGAAAACCGCCGCGCAAAATACCACTGCCGCAGAAGCTGCGAGTGGATACGAAAGCACCCCCTTAAATCTGTGTGTATCTGTATGCATCTGTGGTTAAAAAATCTATTTCACCTTCACCCAAAACGTCTTCAGGTATCCCGGTTCTTCGCGCATCACTGGAAAGTCCGGAGGCTGCGGGATGAACCGTTCTCGCTCCACTTTGCGTCCGGCCTTCACGATCGCCGTTTTCACAGTGGCGACAAATGTTTCCGGCTCCAGTCCGGCCGCATTCGTCGAGGCCAGCAACGTGCCACCGCTTCGCAAAACCTTCAAGGCATCCCCGACAAGCCGCCCATAATCCCGCTCGGCCCGGAACACCCCGCTTTGTTTCGATTGCGAAAAAGTCGGCGGATCCAAGATGACGACATCGAACAGGCGTTGCTTCTTCCCGAGCCGCTTCAACCAATCGAACACATCGCCAAAAATGAAATCATGCACCGCGGGGTCCATCTCGTTCGCCGTGAAGTTGCGCCGCCCCCAATCCAGATACTTCTTGGATAGGTCTAAGCTCGTGGCCCTTGCCCCCGCCATACCCGCAGCCACCGAGAACCCGCAGGTGTAGGCGAAGGTGTTCAACACTTCCGCCCCTTCCAACCCGCCCTCGCACACCTCGAAATCAGGCGCGATGTAATTCGTCAGCAACCGCCGCCGGTTATCCCTCTGATCCAGGAATAACCCCACACTATAGCCTTCTTGAAAGCTCAGCTGAAAATTCACTCCATTCTCGCGGATGGTGAACTCCCCTTCCACCATCTCGCCCAAAATCCGCTGTGGACTGGCAGCCTCCACCGAGGACCTCCGCACCTGCCGGTCCAGGACTTTATGATACGCTGATTTGCTCAGATAGTTTGTGGCCAATT
>JAURFH010000202.1:0-2546 GCA_030834415.1 Verrucomicrobiota bacterium
CAGGAATGCCAACTCGAGAACGGCGGATTCACGCATCAGCCGGGAGCCAAAGTGGGAGGATGGGATGATGTGGCCTACACACGCGCTGCGGTGAGATCACTGAACCTACTGAACGCACAACCGGCGAAAAGGGAACAGTGCGTAAATTATCTGCTCTCGCTTTGGAATGAGGATGGCGGTTTCGGCGACCGACCGGGATGGCAGAGCAATCCGGTGGCGACGTATTATGCTCTGGATGCATTGAGCGCGCTGGGCGCAATTGATGCGCCGGCTTTCCACACTCCAGCACGGGCGCCAGCACGAGCGGTCTTGCCAAAGAATCTGAAAGTGTGGTCCATCCAGATCGAGGCACATGGGCAAGGCAGCCCGGCAGAGGCCGTGTTGGTAGCAAAGTCACTGGGCATCCATATGTGGGGAGCCAAGAATGCGAGGCCTGAGTGGTTGGCACAAGCGCAAGCAATCGCCGATGCGGAAAAGGTTCCAGTGACGTTCTTCATGGCGAATGAAGAGTATGGCACGTGGGTGGATTTTAACGGGTTCGGCACCTACAGCCACACGAGTGACATCATCGCACCTGCGGGTTCGGAGATCGGTGAATCGTTGGCGAAGACAGGTGAAGTGACTTGGGAGGAGTTTCGCGAGCGGAGACTGAAGCCATTGGAGAAAGGGCGCGGGCAATTGATGTGGCAATTCGGTGAGAACGAAGCACTGGTGCGGACGTTGCTGGATGATTCGATCATGCACGGTGGGTTCGCGGCCATCAGCACCTTTCATTTCGGGAATCCGGATTTCACGAACACGTCGCCATGGCTCATGCGGTATCGCGGGCAGATTCCGTTCATTGGTTTGCAGGACGCGCACGGCACTGAGTCGTGGTGGTTCACGGATACGACGATGGGTTTCCGCACGCTCTTTCTGGCGAAGGAGCCGACTTGGGACGGCTGGCTCACGGCACTGAAAAACAACTGGGTGGCGGCGGTGCGGAAGGATGCGAACAGCGAAGGTGTGTTGAAGATGCATGCGGGGTCGGACGAGGTGGTGAGGTTCATGAAGCGAAACGAACTCGCGTGGCGCTGGTGGGATAATCCGCATATCGGGCGGCCGGGGGCGTCAGTGGTAGTGGTGCGGCCGGAGGATGAGTTTGAGGCCGGACGCCCGGAGAGCGGCGTGAACATCCGCGTGCGATGCCAGGGGGACAATACGGCACAGGGATTGCCGAAGACGGAGCGGGTGCAGTTGATGAAGTTACTTCTGGATGGTGAGGAAGTGGTCACCAAAGAAGTGAAGAAGGGCAATACGAAGAAATTGACGGATGTGTATCACGAGTGTCCCCTGCCCTCGCTGAAAGCGGGCAAGCATGTGGTGGTGGCAGTAGTCAAGCCACTGGAGAACGGGAAGATGGAGCGGATAACAACTGAATTCAAAATGTGATATGAAGTTCAACACCATAGCCCTCCATTGGGGGCGATTGATTTTCGCCGCGCTCTTGCTCATCGCAGTGCAAGTGAATGCACAGCCAACGACCAGAGTCAAAGTGTTCAAGGCAGGCGCGGCGATGAGCAACATCACTCCATTTCTCGGCGCGGGCATCGTGGGGAATTTCACCATCCCACCGGCTAAGCATATCAACGATGAATTGCATGCGCGTTGTCTGGTATTAGATGACGGGACGACGAAGCTGGCATTCGCGGTGGTGGACAGCGTGTCAGTGAATCGTGAGGTGTTCGACGAAGCGAAGCGGCAGATCACCGAAGCCACGGGCATCCCGGCGGCGAACATCATGATGTCCGCTACGCATACGCACTCGGGGCCGAGCGCGCGCGGAGAGAACCCCTTCGCGTTCGACACGCCGTTGGATGAATACCAGACGTTCCTCGCACGGCGCATCGCGGATGGAGTGCGGCGGGCGGTGAATAATCTGCAACCGGCGAAGATCGGTTATGGTTCCGGTTCAGTCCCGCAGCATGTTTTCAATCGCCGTTGGAAGATGAAACCGGGCACGAAGATGCCGAATCCATTCGGCGGCGAGGATAAGGTAGTGATGAACCCGGGCGTGGGGAATCCGAACTTGCTGGAGCCTGCCGGGCCGACAGATCCGCAGGTGTCGTTTATCTCAGTGCAATCGGCGGATGGCGTTCCCCTCGCCTTGCTGGCGAACTACTCGCTGCATTACGTGGGCGGTGTGCCGAGCGGTGTCATTTCGGCGGATTATTTCGCGGTGTTCGCAAATCGTATCGGTGAACTGCTGCACACGGACCGGAAGGATCTGCCGTTCGTAGGCATCATGGCGAATGGACCTTGCGGGGATGTGAACAACATCAACTTCGCGGGACCGAAGGAATCGCATCCGGCGTACGCGAAAATGAAAATAGTGGCGCAGGATGTGGCGCAGGAGGTGTTCAAGGCGTATCTGAAAATCAATCACCGCGACTGGGTTGAGTTGAAGGCGGCGAAGAGCGAACTCACTCTGGCAATGCGGCATCCATCACCTGATATGCTGGCGCGAGCGAAGGAAGTGCTGGCCCGACCAGACACGATCTCGCCAG
>JAURFH010000202.1:2607-7191 GCA_030834415.1 Verrucomicrobiota bacterium
AATCAGCATCGTGATGCAGGCATTTCGCATCGGGGATTTTGCGGTGGCGGCGATACCGTTTGAGACATTTGCAGAAACGGGGTTGGAACTGAAAGCTAAGAGTCCGATCAAACCGATGTTCGTCATCGAGCTGGCGAATGGCGGGTACGGATACTTGCCCACGCCGGAGCAGCATGAGCTGGGCGGATACGAGACGTGGCTGGGGACAAACCGGGTCGAGAAAGAGGCGTCGCGGAAGATTGTGGCGATGTTGTTGGAACTTTTGGAAAAGGTGAAGTGAGGGATGGAGAAGTATCGATGCTTGATTTCCCATTTGTCGGGAGGCGGGTTAGGCACTACATGTATCCGCTCCGGGGCGTATCCCGGTAAGTCTCGGCCCTACTGAAAACATGTCCGCACATCTGCTGCTTCCGCTGATCGCAAGTTGGGCTTATGTACTCGGCGTGCTGCTGGTGAAGCGCTCGGGGGACTATGGAGTGGGTGTGTATCGCACCACGTTCGTGGCGAACATCATCACAGGGATCGTATTTCTGCCGCTGTGGCTCATGGGAGGATCGTTTCCGGGGTGGGAGCATATGTGGCAACCGGCAGTCACTGCGTTGCTGTTCATCGCGGGGCAACTTCTGACGTTTCAAGCCCTGAATAAAGGCGATGTCTCCATCGCCACTCCGGTGCTTGGCGTGAAGATCATTTTGGTGGCGTTATTCGTCACCTTACTCACGGCGGAATCCGTTCCGCTGAAGCTCTGGATCTCTTCGGTGATGAGTGTGGCCGCAATCGTATTGCTAAATCAGGGCGGCAAGACAAAGCATCACCATGTCACCAGCACCATCATCGCCGCCGGAGGTGCCGCGCTGGTTTTCGCGCTGTTCGATGTGTTCGTGCAAAAATATTCCCCGGTCTGGGGCGCAGGACGGTTTCTCCCCTTGATGATGATCATAGTGGCCGTGCTGGCGTTGGGTTTCATCCCGTTGTTCCGGGCGCCCTTGCGGGAGATACCGCGACCGGCGTGGAAATGGCTGGCGGGTGGTGGCTTTTTTATGGCTGCCCAAGCGGTGCTGTTCATCTCCACGCTGGCGATCTACGGCAAAGCGACCGCCTCCAACATCATTTACAGCTCGCGCGGTCTGTGGAGTGTAGTGGCGGTCTGGCTGGTGGGGCATTGGTTCAAGAACCAGGAGCAACATCTCGGGGCGGCTGTACTAAAGTGGCGGCTGGCGGGTGCGGTCTTAATGTTGGCGGCGATTGTGTTGGTTTTGGGTTGAGAGGCAGAGGTTAAATCGAGCGATACGAGTTCAGGGAAACACACCCATTTCTATCCTTCCGCAACGCGTTACAGCCGTTACACTCTCTCTGTTGCATGAATATCCGGTTTGTTTCACAAAGTTTTTTGGCAGCCCTAACGGGCATGTTGGTATTGGGTGGCGCGCAGGCTTCTGATTTCCCCAAGCTGTATAACAGCGAGACGGACATGAGCGTGAAGCTCATGCCAGCCGAGCAAGTGGTGAAGGAGTTGAAGCTACCGCCGGGCTTTAAGGCCACGGTCTATGCCGCCGAGCCGGATGTACAGAACCCCATCGCGATGACGTGGGATTCGCGCGGGCGGCTGTGGGTGGCGGAGAATTACACCTACTCGGAACGTAAGGTGAAGTTCGACATGAGCCTGCATGATCGCGTGCTCATCTTTTCCGATATTGATGGCGACGGCAAATTTGACCGGCGCACAGTGTTCACAGATAAGGTGCAGATGCTTACGAGCGTCGAGGTCGGTCTCGGCGGTGTTTGGCTCATGTGCCCGCCCCAGTTGATCTTCATCCCGGATCGTGATGGCGACGATAAACCAGACGGGCCAGCCGAGATCGTGTTGGATGGCTTCACCCCTCCGGCAGAAAACTATCACAATTTCGCCAACGGATTGCGCTTCGGTCCAGATGGATGGCTCTATGGACGTTGCGGTGCCTCCAGCCCGGGTGAGATCGGATTACCGGGAACCTCGGCGAATGAGCGCATCCCCTTACGCGGCGGCATGTGGCGATACAATCCGCAGACGAAGGTGTTCGAATCGCTGACCTCCGGCACAACGAATCCTTGGGGTCATGGCTGGGATAAATACGGTGAACTGTTCTTCATCAACACGGTGAACGGGCATCTGTGGAACGCCTTCCCCGGCGCACATTTCGTGCGCCCGCACACGATCGATCCGAACCCGCAGACTTACGGGCTCATCGACATGCATGCGGACCACTGGCATTTCGATACGGGCAAGAGCTGGACAGCGTCTCGCGATGGCAAGGCGGATAGCTTTGGTGGCGGCCATGCACACATCGGCATGATGATCTATCAGGGCGATAACTGGCCGATCGAGTATCAGGACAAGCTCTTCACGTTGAATATGCATGGTCGACGGATGAACCAGGAGATCTTGCAGCGGCAAGGTTCTGGTTACGTGGGCAAGCACGGTCAGGACATGTTGCTCTTTCCGGACAAATGGTTTCGCGGCATGGAGATCAGCTACGGCCCGGATGGCGGCGTGTATATCGCGGACTGGAGTGATACCGGCGAATGCCACGACAGCACGGGGGTGCATCGCGAGAGCGGTCGCATCTACAAGATCACGAATGGCAAACCAAAGCGCCCGGCGCTGCGCGATCTGCGCATCCTGACGGACGGGCAACTCATCAATCTCCAGCGGCATTACAATGAGTGGTATGCCCGCATGTGCCGGCTGGAACTGGCGGATCGGGCCCAACGGGGAACCTTGTTGAAGAGCTCGGCAAAAGATGTCTTCGACCTCTACAAGAGCGAACACGACGTCCCGCTGAAGCTACGGGTTTTCTGGGCCATCCACAGCATGGGTTTGGCGGATGAAGAATTTCTGGAGAAGCAATTGAAGCATGAAAGCGAATACATCCGCGCTTGGGCCATCCGATTGTTGACGGATAAATGGATGTTGGACACGACAATGAGCCAACGGCCACCGGGAGCCGATAAAGAACCAGTAGATACGGTGCTCAAAGAGCTGGTCCGCCATGCGAAAAGTGACAAGTCCGCCCTAGTGCGACTGGTGCTGGCCTCCACCCTGCAGCGCCTGCCGATTGATCGCCGGGCAGAACTGGCCGAAGAATTGGTGGATCACAAGGAAGATGCGGATGACCACAACTTGCCGATGATGGTCTGGTATGGGCTCATCCCGCTCGGCAAGAGCCATCCTGATCAATTGGCTTCTCTGGCGGCGAAGTGCGATCTGCCTTTGACCCGGCAATTCATCACCCGTCGTCTAGCTGAGGACATGGAGAAGAACCCCGCACCGCTGAACACAGTTCTGCAAGCAGCAGCGCGTAAATCTGACGTCTATCAACTGGATGTCCTGACCGGCCTGTCCGAAGCGATGCGCGGCTGGCGCAAGGCGGACAAACCCGCAGCATGGGATGCCCTGTCCAAATCCGCTGGCAAATCGAAGGATGAAAAACTCGCGACAGTATTACGCGAACTCAGCGTGGTGTTCGGTGATGGCCGCGCGCTAGATGATGTGAAGGTGCTGGCGCTGAACAAAGACGCGGAGATCGATGCCCGCAAGGCGGCGCTGCAAACGATCATCGACAGCAAACCCGATGATCTGCGGCAGATCTGCGAGCAGTTGCTAAGCGTGCGGTTTCTGAATCCGGTGGCCGCCCGCGGACTGGCACAGTTCAACGACCCAGCCATCGGTGACAAGCTGGTGAAGGCTTATCGTAGTTTTCACGGTTCCGAGCGCCCGCAGTTGATCGCCACGCTGGTCTCACGACCGGTGTTCGCGAAGTCATTGCTGGAAGCCATCCGGGCGAACGTGGTGCCAAAGGATGATCTATCCGCCTTTCACGCCCGGCAGATCCGCAGCTACAACGACGAGAAGTTGAATCAATTGCTCGGTGAGGTATGGGGCGAGATCCGGGACACGGATGCAGACAAGAAGAAGCAGATGGCCGACTGGAAAGCGAAGCTCACCCCAGCCGTGCTGGCCAAGGCGAACAAGAGCGCTGGGCGCGAGATGTTTGCGCTCGTCTGCGCGAACTGCCACACACTCTATGGCGAAGGCGGCAAGATCGGCCCGGATCTGACGGGGGCTGGCCGCGACAATCTGGATTATCTACTGGAGAACATCATCGACCCAAGTGGCGTGGTGAACGCAGATTTCCGTATGTCCGTCGTGGACTTGAAGGACGGTCGCACCTTGAACGGCGTGATCCGTTCTAAGAACGCACGCACGCTCTCGGTGCAAACGATGACGGAACTCACCACCGTGGAACTCGGTGAAGTAGACAAGCTCACCGAATCCAAACTCTCCCTGATGCCGGAAGGCATGATGGAAGCGTTCACCGAAGAGCAGGTGCGCGACCTCATCGCATATCTGATGAACCGTGGCCAGGTGCCCTTGCCAGTTGCCGCGAAATGAACCAAGCCTGTGCGCCTCTATGATGCTCACAATCATCTGCAAGATGAACGCTTCGGCGGCAAGCAAGCGGAGCTGCTAGCCGCCGCAGAAGCCGCAGGCGTCGCACGGATGGTGGTGAATGGCGCGTGTGAAGGGGACTGGGCAGATGTGCA
>JAURFH010000203.1 GCA_030834415.1 Verrucomicrobiota bacterium
TACCAGTTTGGGCAAAATCGTTCCGTTCGCGTATTCCAGATCTTGCGGGAAATCGATCTCGGTCCACGGGATGCCAGTGACATCCACGGCGCCGAAGCTGCCAGCTTTTGCCAGTACGCGGAGGATATCGTCGTAGGAATCACTGCGGCCTGCACCGGTCGCGCGGCCTTTGGTCTCACGGATGAGGACAGGCAAATCGGCGGCGTCCAATTTGAAGAAGCCGACGGATTCACCGATGGTGTCGGCTTCACCAGTCCATTTTTTCACGAAATCAAACGGACGACCTTTGCGCATGGGCACAAGGACCGGATCATCATCGGCGGTGGAGTAGTTGCGATCCACCAGAAGGGCAGTGCGCTCGGGTGAATCCACCAGCGCCTGCAGCATGCGGATGTCATAGAGCACATCACCATCCATGATGAGCACGCGGTCTTTGACGGCTTCCAACGCGGGCAGGGAAGTGAGCATGCTCAACGCGCTGCCTTCGAGAAAGGCTTCGTTGAAATGCTCCACGATCTCCACGCCGTAACGCGCTTGCAGGGCGGGGAATGCAGCCTGGAGTTGTTCGCGATTGTAACCGGTCACGACATCGAGACGCGGGACGCCCAGTTGCGCGAGATGCATGATGTGGCGTTCCAGCAGGCTTTTGCCGCCGAATTCGAGAAGAACTTTGTGACGGCCACCCGTGGCGGCTCCAAGGCGGGCGGCACGACCGGCAACGTAAAGGATAGCGTTCATGAAAAATCTAATGACTAAAAATCAACTGTTGGTCGGGGTGGCTACTTCCGGGCGGGCCTTCAAGGCCTTCAGGCTCGCTTCCTCGGTGTAGAAGAGCAGCCAGCCGACCAGGACGAAGATGACTTCGCGGGCGCGGCGGAGCAGGGCGTAGGCGATGCAAAGAGTCTCGGGCAAGCCAGCCAGCTTGCCGAGCATGATGATACCAGACTCCTGCACGCCGATGGCACCGGGCACCCACATCCCCATCATCTTGGCGACACTCGTGAAGGCCTCCACGGCGATGGCTTGCGGTAGAGTGATCGGCATGCCGAGCAGATGGGCCACGAGATAGATCTCCAACGTATCCACCAGCCAACCGACGAAGTAGGACGAGACCGAGGCGAAGAAGCGAGGGCGGTGATCGCGATAGAAACCGGTGATGGTGCGATCCACTTCCTGGATTTTCTCGCGATGCTTTTCAACCACCGCGAGTTTCAGGCGCAAGAGATTGGTGATGCCGAGCAAAGTGCTGAAGATGCCGCGCTGTTGGATCCAAAGCAGACCAGCCACCACGATAGCCCCGCCGGTGAGTACCACCATCATACCGGCGCGCAAGCCGGGATTGTCTCCGCCCACATACATGAACGCGACCGAGGCCACGACGATGTAAAGCACTTGCGCGATGGTCTGCGCGGTCTTGGATACTACCGCACTGGAAGTGGCGGCGTTGCCGGTGACACCATGTTTCTTGAGCAGATAGATTTTCAGCGCCTCACCGCCGATATAGGCCGAGGGCAGGATGTTGTTCATGGCTTCACCGGACCAGCGCACGCGGAAGAGTGTCCAGTAAGAGGCGGCCAAGTCTTTGGCAAAGGTGAAGCGCCAGCCTAGGCAATCAAAGAGATAGACAACGAAGTAGGGGATGAGCGCGACGGGCGCGAGCCAGCCGAGTTTGCCCATGGATTCCCAGACAGACTTCAGATCCGCCTGGGAGAGATACCAGCCCAGAAGCGCGAGGCCGAGCAGCAGGGCCAGCTTTTTCCAGAGCAATTTCATCGCGGGACAGTCTGGAGCTTCTTGGCGGAAGGTTGCAAGGCTAGGGCGATCAACCAGAAGACATGGCTGCCGATGGCGGTCATCCACAGAAACCATTCCAGCGCCTGAAAACAGGCGAGGAAGAACACGAGCACGGAGAAGTCACGGTTCGTGGCTGAATCGATGAGCTTTTGCAGAGTCTGGTTGCGATCCTCAGGTGGAAAACGCATACCGCGGACGATGACCACAAAGGAGAGAATGGCTCCCGCCACCGCACTGATTCCAAGCCAAGTGCCGAAAGCAGTCTGTTCCGTGCGGATGAGACCGATGGCGATGCAGGCGAAGACGGACACATGCACCACTTGATCGCCGGCGAGGTCCAGCCACTTGCCCAAGGGTGATTCCTTGAAAACGGAACGCGCGATATCGCCATCCACACAATCGATGATGGCGGAGAGCTGAAACAGGATCGCGCCGATGATGATGGAGCGGCTGTCTCCTTGCGCGAAGAACAGGGCGGCGATGATGCCAGTGACGATGGACGTCACCGAGACCATGTTCGGCGTGATGGGGGTGTGGATGAGCAGCTTCGAGAGCGGACGACCACAAGGGCGATTGAAATATTTATCCACCAAGCCATCGGCGGAACTGGTCAGGGATGCCCATAGCGCGCGCTCGGCGGATTTCGCGGAGGCGGCATCCGTGATGGAACAGGCAACGCCTTCGGCCTTAAGACCGGGCAGGCTATCAAAGGCTGCGTCCAAGTGTTGCGTGAGAGAGCTGATCAAGCCGATGGGCAGGGGGTTACCATCCTTGGTGAGCAAGCGGCCACCTTGCTGAAGCAGGCGTTTCACATCCGCCGTTTGCACGTGGAGTGAAGTGGTAGCGACAAGCGTGGTGGTGGTCACGGAGGGCATCTCTTTCACTACCGTGACCGGAATGGAAAGGGCCTTGGTGCGCTTCAGCGCTGGCACTTCTCCTGCACAAACGATAGTGATGGGGCCTGCGCCGCCACGATGGACGGCCACGACCAACCGGTCCAGCAGCGTTAGGGCGGCAACATTCAGCCCTGCAGTCTGTGCATCACAGATCAGCAGGGCCGGAAACTTGATGTAAGCAGGCGGGTTCAATTCCGCGCGGTGCTCCCCGATGCGCCAGACTTGCCGGCGAAGACGCCTTTGAAGCCGAAGTAGGCGATGGCGTCCTTCATGTTCGAGACGAAGCGCATGAAGGGATTCATGTCGCCATTGGTCACGTATTGCATCGAGATGATGAAGCGATGCTCGTTCGCCTTGATGGGCGTGACGGAGTGCCAGACCTTGTCGCCGTTGAAGATGACGAGCGTGCCGGGCTTCACCTGCAGTTCGAGCTTCTCGACCTCATGGCCCTTGTTCCGCGTGTGCAGGTGGCAGAGCAGCTTGGAGGTGGAGGTGTCCTGGAAACCCACGAGAATGGTCCAGCGGCGGTCCTTGTAGTAGGAGGTGTCGTAGTGCCAGCCGATGTGATCGCCTTCTTCCGTGTAGGAGTAGAGGGCGCAACGATGGGGATCGGAGTCCGGGCACTCCTTGATCTTGGCATCGACGAGCTTTTGCAGGAACTCGATGAACTTCGGCTGATGATAGATAGCCGTCATGGCCGGGGCCTTGTCCGCTACTTGGGCATACGAGACGCTACCGCCCTTCTTGTGTTTGGGGATGTAGTTCCGGTGGATGAGCGGTTTCAGGGATTCCAGCTGGGTGTCCCAAAGGCTGATGGCCTCGGGCGGGAGAAAGTTTTCCACGACGATGAATTCGTCTTGGGCCAGATATTTTTGGCGAAGGGCATTGAGGTCCTGCTTGGCGCAGGCCTGGTCGATCATGGAGCCGATGTCGTTCATTTACTTATGGTAAAGGACGGGGTTGCGAACCGCCCTTATCAAACTACGATGCATAGCAACGCCCCAAGGCGGACGCAAGAAGGGAAAAGTGGGGGAATAGGCCTTTGTCTTATGAGTTTGGATGTTTCCGCCAAGACGAAATTGTACGTCGTATCACAGGAAGGCCGATAAGCGTAAAAATCGCACCTACCACTGAAAGAATGAACGGACCGCCCCAAAGTATTTCAAATGAATTGATGTAAGCAACGGACGGGTGCTTAGGATTGTAGAGAACCGAAACCTTGTCTCCGGGAGTGAAATGGGCGTAATAACGTGAACTGAGCAAGGTTGTGCCGGCGAGATTTTCCCCTGCTTTGGTGCCATAGGAAAAGACGGGCATGTATCTAGTAGCGTATCTTTTTGAAGTGAATTGCAGGCGATCAGTGATCACACCCTCAGTCCGCTCAGATCTCAAAACAAACAAAGCAGTATGAAGACACCATGCCAATCCAATGAGCAGCACTAGTGGCCCGATGATGCTTATCAGTGATCGGAACGACTTGATAGTGTTACGTTTCATGAGGCATGGCTTGCCTTCCTTTTTGCAGAGGCAGAGTATCCAAAGAGACTGGTTCTTAGCAATTCATTGCTTCAAGCGTATGGTGAACGATAAATCTACTTCATTCTGTCGAGCTGCCACCAATGCCGATGGCCCTGCCGTCGAGCGACTGGTCTTCAGTGTGCTGGCGGAGTATGGGCTGGCTCCGGAGCCGGAGGGAGTGGACCGGGATTTGCGCGATCTTGAGGGGTTTTACTTCGCGCGCGGCGGGTGGTTTGGCGTGTGGGTGGATGAGGCGGGTGACGTCTTTGGCACGGCGGGTTTGGGGCGGGTGGATGAGCGGACTTGTGAATTGCGGAAGATGTATCTGCATCCAACCAAGCGCGGGAAGGGGCAGGGGCGAGCTATGCTGGAACGGGCTTTGGAGGAGGCGAAACGGCTGGGCTATCATCGCGTGATCTTGGAGACGGCCAGTGTCTTGAAGGAAGCGGTGTTGTTGTATGAGCGAAGCGGTTTTCGCAAAACGGAACCCGAGGGGCACACGGCCAAGCGTTGCGATCTGGTGATGGTGCGGGAGTTGTGAGGCGGTGCTAATCGTCGCAATCTGTTGTGATGCAGCGTTGATTTATTACAATAAATCCAAGGAACACCCCTCACCCCGGCCCTCTCCCCTCCGAGGGGCGAGGGTGAATGAAAAGCCAATTTAACGCCCAACACTCTAGCCCTAAAATGAGCTAATCCTACTGGGCCTTTCCATCCCAGCGGGCGCCTTCGGCGGTCTTGGCGATGGGCTCGCGGGTGCGGAAGCTTTGCGCTAGGGGATTCTCTTTTTCTTCTACCACATCGGCGATCAGGTCGCCCATCACAGGTGCGAACTTGAACGCGTGCCCGCTATCTCCTGCGGCGACGATGAGGCCGGGGCGTTGCGTGTCGCGATCGATCCAGAAATGGCTGTCGAACGTGTCGCAATAGAGGCAGAGGCGATTGCTGATGAGGGGTGCGTCGGCGATCTGCGGCAGAGATTCACGCATGAAGGCCCGCACATGGGCGAGTTCTTCCGGGGTGACATCGCGGGGGGCATCGGGATGGATGCGGCGGCCCGGGCCGTGATTGGCGATCTTCAAGGTGCCGTCGTTCAAGGCTGGAAAACCATACCAGCCAGTGCGGGCGATATCTGCCGCCCAGACGGGGAAGCGTGGGGATTGGAAGGCGGCGGCGTCATCCACTTTGAAATGGAAGACCGGTTGCGCGATGGCGTGCATGACCTTGCCGAGATGCGGCAGAAGCGTGGGGGTCCAAGCACCGGCAGAGATCATCACGAGGTCGGCGCGATGTTTCACGCCATGGCTGTCCTCTACGCCGACCACGCGGGAGTCTTTTTCCAGAAAGCAATCGAAGGTGGTTTGCTCGCGGATGACGACGCCGGCGGCCTTGGCCTTGGCAGCGAGGATGGCCATGGTCAGCCCGCTGGCAGCCCAGCCGCCGAGAGGATTCAGGTAGCCGGCCTGAAAACCAGCGTCGGCCCAGGCGGGATAGCGGGCGGAGATGGCGGCGGCGTCCAGTTGTTCCAGCTCATGGCCGCGAGTGGTGAGGTAGCGGTAGCTATCGCCCTCGAAGGTGCCTTCCTTGAGCGGATGGCGGGTGAGGACGAGGAACCCATCGGCGTGGTAGAGAGTCTGTTCCCAATCGTGATTCCAGCGTTGCCAGCCCTCAAGGGCCAGTTCGCCGAGCCGGGTGTTGAGTGCATCGGCTCCGTAATCCACCCGGACGACTTTGCTGATATCCGTGGAAGCCGCAGTAGGGCGGGGGACCGTGGCGGCCTCAAGCACTGTGACCCGCCAACCGCGCAGGCGCAGCGCCAGTGCGGCCGTCAGGCCGAACTCGCCACCACCGACTATTAGAATATGTCGCGGTTCCACAGGCATGCGAAAAGCTAATGGATGTTTTGAAAAAAGGCGAGCCGGAAGAATGACCGTAGAGTAAATTAAGTAGCGTAACTGTAAGGGGTTAAGGCTGATGTTACTGGGGGTGAAATAGGGTCAGGGCTTAGTGGTTGAGATTTCATCAATCTCCCGTTGTTACCGTATTTTCACATTTTTTTCGTGAAAGAACCGAGATTTTTGAGTGAAAAGTGGCGCGATTCAGTTTGTGTAAATCATTATTGATCAATTGATTATAAAAAATACGGCGGATTTACCGTTTTTTGCCTTTATCGCTATTTTACTAGGGTAGAAGGGGTTAGGACGGAGGGTTAGACTTCTGAGTGTTTTGGGGCAAAATAGTGTCTGACAGATGACCGGACTACAGCAGGCCAAGGTGTCTGCTCCACTACCGGTGCGTTCGGGATAACGATGTAATGGAAGGCTGAGCAGTATGAGGATTGTGGAACGCAAACTGGGCCGGGAAAAGGCCTTGGGACAAGCTTTTAAGGAAGACAAGTTGATCGAGATCGATCCGCGACAGCCGTCGAAGGAATATCTCGATACGGTTTTGCATGAAGGGCTCCACATCGTATTCCCGAAACTGACGGAGCGACGCATCGCGGCGGTCTCGCGCAAGCTGTCCAAGCTGGTATGGAAACAGGGGTATCGGCGGATCTATCGGTAGTCTTCTGAAACATCGAACAGCGAACATCCAACGCCGAACTTCGATTGGGGGATATTATCAATCTGCCGGTAGCTCTTTGGCTTCGGGGCGGATGAGATGGGGTGGGGTTGTCGGTTTGGGAACCGGGCCGGTGTGATCTTCGGGCAAGTCGGGGAGATCTAGGAAGTGATGGCCGAGGATGGTTTCGGTAAGGCGGTTCAGGACCAGAACGAGACAGCGATCCGGGTGGCCATACCAGAGGACGGTGTGCACATGGATGTCATCACCACTTAGGAAGAGACGCAGGGCGACGAACTGCTGATGGCTTTCGAGGAGATGATACTTTTCGTCGCAGGCGCGGAGGTAGTCTTCCAACAAGATATCGGGTTTCTCCGCATGGGTGAGCTGCCTAACGGGCG
>JAURFH010000204.1 GCA_030834415.1 Verrucomicrobiota bacterium
GCGCGATCTGTTTAGGCACATCCGCAGCGGTATCGGCGATGGCGTGAACCAGATTTTTTTCGCCGAATTCCATTTCCGTGTGGAACTGCTGAGCCACCAGTTTGTCGCGCAACCAGTTGGTGATCGTCTGACGGGCTACCGATGTGCTGACATTCTCCAGCTTTGGCGCAGTGAGGACTCCGCTAAAATGGGCGGTCACTTCCGGGAACCATTCTTTCCAACCGGAATGAGGCGAGAGCGGCAATCGATGTGCCTTGCGGAGATAGCAGGTGATGACTTTGGCGTTGGTCTTGTAGATGAGGAAGCCCGTGCCGTCGAAGAGCTTCATCAAGGTGCCAGTGCGGGAGAGACGGCCTTCGGGAAAGAGTACGAGCCGGCCGCCCTTTTGCAGATGCTCGGCCATCTGTTTCACCGCGTAAGGCGAATTGGGGTCGATGGGGAAGGTGCGCTTGTTCACCATCACCTTGTTGTGGAGCCAGGAGGTCTTGGCCGTGTTTGCCGAGGTGACGAATTTCCAGTCGTCATCCAGGCACACCGCGAGGAAGAGCCAGTCCAGCCAGGAGATATGATTCGGCAGGAGTAACACCGGTCCGGGCGTGCTTAGTGCTTCCAGATCATAGGCGCGGAAGCGATACAGCAAACGGACGAGGATTTTGAAAAAGGCTTTCATTTGAAAACATCAAATAGAGAGCAGGTTCTGTTCTCCGTGACGAGCAGCTTTAGAGGTTTTTGCTCTGTGGATGGTTTTTCTGCGGCTCAGCATCACTGCCAGCAGGCCAATCAAGGGAGTAACTGCGCTGGCCGCCGGAGCGATGTGCCGGTCGATGGGCTGGGAACCTTGTGTCACCAGAATCAGACGACCACCAAAGATGTCCCCGTCGCCGGGCACCGGAGTGGAGGCCATTACCCGGCCCTTGCCATCGACCAGTTGCGAAACTCCAGAGCTGGCCACACGAAGGATCGGAATGCCGTGCTCCATGGCTCGCACGGGTGCGACCCGGGCGTGCAATTGATGCTGATACTCGCCCCATGAAATCACATCCATGGTCGGCACCAGAATGCCTTGCGCACCTTGGCGGACGAGTTCATCGACGACGCAGGAGAAACTGAGGTCGTAGCAGATGCAGATGCCGAGTCGGCCCCAAGGTGATTCCCAGAGAGCTTGTTGTTCGGCGGGCAAGCCGTCATCGAAGAACTGGATGGGAACTTTCTTGGCTTGTTGGAAAACAGTTTTCCCATCCGGCCCGATGACGAACGCGGTGTTGTGGTAAGCGCCGTTCGTCGTCGCTGCCTTGCCGCCCGCTACGAGATACTTCTGATTGAGCTGACACCACTCACGGACTTTGGCGGGCACGTCGCCGGAGAAGGTATACTCACTGAGCATGATGAGTTCAACGTCCGGCTGCTTTACGAGCAATTCATTCAGACCTCGTATCACCTCGCCTTCCGTGGGGAATTCCAGTTGCAAGCCGGTTACCGCCACGGAGTGCACTGGTTTGCGTTGGGAGAACTTGGTGGGCAAAGACCAATCGCGTGTCGAGGCGCTGAAAGCCAGCATGACCAGTGCAGTGACCACCAGCATCGCCTCGCGTCGTAGCAGAGAGAGCAGGCAGGCGAGCAACATCAGCATCATGCCCAAGCCATAAACGCCGAAGACTTGTAGCAGTCCGCCGGGCAGATGCAGTCCCATGGTGAAGCCGGCACTCAGCCAGGAGAAACGCAGGTAGTAGAGTTCGCTGCGGAAGTATTCGATGCCCATCCATACTAACGGCAAAGTGAGCACAAAAGCCCACGCCGTGAACTGCCTACGCATGTGACAGCCGAGCCAGAGGAACAGTCCGAACCAGAAGGACAACACGACCCAGAGCGGAACGGCTGCCCAACTGAAGATGTTGAAGAAGAAATTGAGTTGTGGCGCCACCAAGGTGAATCCGAACAGGCAGCCGATCAAGAAACTGCTCCGCCCGGGTTTTAGCCGGGTGAGTTGCACCAAAGCCAGATACGTCAGCAAGAGCCAACTCCCGCCGGCCGGGGTGACATACGCTGCGTGAAAACCCAGCGCACCTGCCAGCAGCCAGAGGGTCGCCTCGGATTTGCCTAGAGTGGCCGAGCCAAGGAAGTGCAGGCTCTGGAGTCGCTTATGCAGCCAATGCGGGAGCTGCAGGGCGAGCGAGGGAATGTTCCAGATGCGTGTTTGCATACGACCTCCTCCCAGGTTGGGTGTGGTTTATTTCTGACCGTATTTTTGGGCGATAACTTCAGCCTGGGTATTGATGGCGCCCAACTCGGCCACGAGTTCCTTGGCGCGTTTGGTCGACATGGGACTCCATACTTCCTCGGCGGCCTGATAGAACACCGGCAGGATCTCTTGCAGCAGTTTACGACCAGCCTCAGTGATCGTGACCCGGTAAGCGCGACGATCGCCCGGCACATTTCGACGCTGCACAAGGCCGCGCTCCTCCAGTCGGTCCACCAGACCGGTCACATTGGACCTGTGCGTCAGGAGCTCTTGGCTCAGTTCCGTTTGGGTCAGGCCAGGGTCATTGTTCCGCAGGAGATTCAGTACGTTAAACTGGCTGGGGCTGAGGTCCCAGCGTGAGAAAAAGATACGGCTGGAGTTCCACAGGGTCTCGGCGGTGCGCAAGAGCTGAAGCATGGCTTCATAGTGCGGTCCCGGTTGCGGCATTTTTGTGCTCACGCACTAATGTCTATAAATAGATTGTTTATATGTCAACAAACTTTTTTGACGTCACGGAAGAGCGACTTTTACCGGAAAGGCATTGACCCCGCCTGCGGATGGGCTGAGTATCACTTAAGACACTCACCCTATCGCCTATGGACTCATTTATCAGCCTGCTCGAAGGTCAAGCCACCCGGCCTGTCGCCAAAGGAAGTGCCGTCATCAAGCAAGGGGACAAGCAGGGACGCTTGTTCGTGCTCGCGAAAGGTTCCGTGGAAGTGGTGGTGCATGGGACGGCCATCTGCACCATTGCCAAACCGGGTGCGGTCCTGGGCGAGCTGTCAGCGCTGCTGGATACGCCGCATAACGCCACAGTGAACGCGCTGGAGGATTCTGAGTTCTATGTCATCGAAGATGCGGAGAAGTTCCTCGCCAGCAATCCGGAAGCCGGCTTGTTTGTGGCCAAGGTGCTGGCCAAGCGGCTCTCGCATCTCGACAATTATTTTGCCGATCTTAAGAAAGAATTTTTCCGGGTGACGAACAGTGCCCAGTTGCTGGCGGCACGGCAGATATCTGGCGCGGATGCCATGTCTGCCTTTTGGGAGAAGGCCGAGCAGGGACTCACCAAGCACCGGCATCATATCAGCTAAATCCCACCTGCGGAGGACTTAGTAGTCATAGAGGCCGCTTTCCTGCGTGTAGCCGCCGCCTTTGCCGCCTTCGGGTCCGCCCATCCAGTCGCCGAGCACATCGCCCATATCGGCCTCGATCTTCTCGGGGTCTTCCCCTTGCTCCAAGCGTTTGATGGCGACATCCAATTCCTTCGGCACGGAGCCCGAGGGCATGATCTCCTTCATCTTCTTCATCATGTGCGCGATGTGCCGGGGATTGTTCTCATCCATGGAGCCCATATCGCGCTCCATCTCGTTCATCACCTTTTGCACGCGTGGATCGTCGAAGTTCGGCATCGGCATGTCGTCTGCTTCACCCATGCCGGGTGCCGCGGGTTCCGGTGCGCCCTTGATCATCGCGAACCGGCTCAGCTCCTTGACCATCTTCTTATTGCCGCACTTGGGGCAGACGGGCAGGCGGTCGGGATTGATGCGCCGGGACAGGAAGTTAAAAATCTTCCGGCACTTCGGGCAGGCATATTCGTAAATGGGCATAGTTACGTGTTGGGAATATAGCCGCAAAGAGGCGCAGAAGGCACAAAAATACTTCAGCGCGAGGTGCGAGACTCCGCCGAATCCTTTTAACTTCCCAAGGTCAGCCAAGTTTTCCTATGGCGAAGCCCCTCTAATGGGCGTAGTGTCAAATCAAGAGTGAGAGCTAACCCCGTAACCACAGCCATGCTGGCTCAAGCCAGACTATGAGCGTGTGACACTGCCTGACTGCGACACATCCAGCATCTGTTAGGACCCATGAAAACAGCCATTTACTTCGCCGCCCTGCTCCTACTACTCCTCTTCCCAGCAATGCCCGCTCACGCCCGCATGCTGCCGCTCGTGAATCTGCAGAGCTTGATAAAAGACTCGCAACGGGTCTTCGTCGGTCAGGTGAAATCCGTCACCCCTTCTGGCATCACGACTGGGCTGTCCTATCCGTCATGGGAGAAGGTCACTTTCGAGTGGTTACGGGTTGAAGTGGAGGTGATCGAGCCGATCAAGGGGACCAAAAAGGGCAAAATCGTGAGCACACTGATGTTGTCGGCCCCTGAGCCACATCATATGAGCGACCAACCCACAATGGTTGAGCCGGAAGTCGGACAATACCATTTGCATTGCCTGCTGCCTACGACACTCAAGGGAGAGTATGCTTCATTCACCGCACCTTTCGATGATGGTGTCGCCATACTTAGACTCGATCGAGAGCATTGGAACCAAGCAACCTACTATAAAGACGGCAAGAAAGTCCCCTTTCAGGAACAGAGTGAAGAGAACTATACCCTATGGGATCTCACCGATGACAAGGGCGGGATAAATCGCGATGGCGTCATGAGTTTTCGGAAAAAATGCGCCAAAGAGATCGCCTCACGGCCGGCCAAAAAGGCTGTAGTCTACCTTAAATGGAAAAAAGTGATGACATCGCCATACGGATGGTACGCCAACGTTCCTGACAAAGGGAAAGCGGTCGATGAATACACTCTTGATGCGGCGAAAATCCTCGAGATAGCGCGTGTGGCCGTCACGAGAAACGAGGATTGGATCAAGCAGGCCAAATTCGATAAACCAGTTCGACAGCCTGACGGTTCTTGGGTTGTTCTTGTGAAAAGGCGTCCGGAAACACCTGAAGATCATCGCTCCATCACCATCGCCCCAGATGGGGAAGTCACAGAATACAGTCGTGGAATTGAGAATCGGAAATGAGCCCATGGATGCAGGGACATGGAAACAGCACGGTGTTCCAATGTTATTCTTGTTGCCAGAGCACCGCTGCGGACTGGCGGATACGCTCAGGTTTGGTTTGGGCTCGATGGAGTCTCGCCTACCAGATTGGAGTAACAAAAAAAGCCCCGACCTAATGGCCGGGGCTTTTGAATCATTTGCTGACCGTGAATTATTTCATGAGGTCGAAGTTTTGTAGCAGGAACTGCCAGTCCTTCGCGTTCCTCACCTCTCGCGGTGTGAGTTTCTGCCGCGACGCCTCATTCAAGCCTCAAAAGTCTTCAGAGTGGAGTTTGCTTCCGTGCTTGTCTTACGCTCCGATGACACTCTTCAGCACGTTCATCTGAGACGCTGCCCGTTCCTCTACGTAAGCCATGGCTTTCTTCACCTTGGCTTGCGCGGCCGGGTAGTCTTTGTGGATGCCCATGAGGATCTCGAACATCTTCGTCGCCGGTGTGGCGTCAAATTCGGGGGCCCATTCTTCGAGGCCGATGTCTTTGAACATCCAGCATTTCGGTGAATGGAATTCTGAGAAGGTGTGCATCATGGGTGTGCCCATGGCCAGGGCCATGATGGGCGTGTGCGGCTCGTGACAGATCACGGTATGGGCGCGGGCGTAGAAGGAGCAGGCTTCGTCCACATTCCAGAACTCATCGAAGTTCACTACGTGCTTCTTCAGTTTGTCCGGGAGCGGGTCGTAGACGAACTTCTTGTTGTACTCCATCTCCTTGTAAACCTCAGGCGCGATCACCACCTTATAACCGGTCTCCTTCACCCACATCGCGATGAGGTCCTGATAGGCTTTCGCCCGGCGTTTATCGTCAGCGATGTTCTCTGGCGTGGGGTGGAGCGGATTCAGTTTCTGCGGCCGCTTGTCATCCACGCCGGGGCTGCTGGGGGTATGAGTGCGGAGCTGTAAGGTGATGAACTTCTTCGGCTCCAAGCCGTGCTTCTTCATCCGTGCTAGCGCCTTCGCTTCATCACGTACGTCGATTCCAAAGCAGCCATCGGGCCCGAACTCGAGCACGGGCGGTTTGACGCCGACATCTTGCAGCAGCTTCAGTGTCTTGGAATCACGGCAGTAGATGTAAGCGGCGCTGCTGAGGAGCTTGATATTCTCGGCTCCATTGGGGCCAGTGACCATGTCGGGAAAATACGATTGCCCTTGCAGACCCCAAGGCTTACCGAGCTTGCTGCAGTAGTGCATGAAATCGGTGCTCTGGCCCATGCCAGGACCGCGGAGAAAGAAGTCGGAGCGTTTGACCGCTTGCTGGATGGCCCCGTCTTTCTGCGAGAGTGAACCTTTGACGATCTCCAGTTTGGGAAAGCGCTTCATCAACATGGCGTCCACTTGAGCGTTGGTGTTGACAGCCCAGAGGATGACCTTTGCTTGCGGCAGATACTGCTCCAGGAAGCGCAGCGTGCCGGGCGTGTGACCGATATCGCCGATGTTCTTGGTCGCCCAGCCGCACTGCAGCAGGACGGTTTTCTGGGTCTTCGTGGTCTGGGCGATGCCATTCAAGCTGAGCGCGCCGAGCGCCAAGCCGGAGGTTTTAAGGAAAGTGCGGCGTGAGGTCATTTTCGTGATGCTACTGTCAGTTAAGTCTTTGTTCACGGGATATGTTTAGCAATGCCTGACAAGACGATAAATCGCAAGCCTAGGCAGCGATTATCGACGGAGACGATGATTGCAAAAATTGAAGATAACAAAAAAGCCCCGACCTGGTGGCCGGGGCTTGAGAGTCGTCGCTGAAGCTTACTTCATGCGGTCGAAGTTCTTTTGCAGGATCTGCCAATCCTTGGCGTCCTTGACCTTCTCACGATGCGAAGCGATGAGCTTGGCTTCGTTCTGGTTCTTCGTCGGGCGAGTCGTCTTGTAGAAGATGCCGAACTTGCCGGGGAACGGCTCGTCCGCGAGCTTGTAAGCCGCGTACTCGTCCGTGATGTCATGCCCTTCCGGGATGAGGTCGAACTTGCCACCCTTGCGCGGATTCGCGGAATCGAACGCGCCGGGGAAGAACTCGATGCACTCGCTCAAGCACTGGATGAAGCTGAAACCATCATGGTCCAACGCGGCTTCCATCATCTGCAGCACGTGATT
>JAURFH010000205.1 GCA_030834415.1 Verrucomicrobiota bacterium
CGAACTCGAGGGAATTATCAGAATAGCAGACTGAAATCAGTCGCATTCAACGGATTTAAAACAGGCCGCAAATAGTCCGTCTTTAAGCCGGAGGGATTAGATCGAATTTTCGTCAACTGGTTCAACGAAACGGATGCCCATTCTCAGCGCGGGCAGTCCAAGCCATCAACATGCCATATATCAAATAGCAGTAAAACAGAGAGAAAATCACTCCCAAGCAAAACAGCCATCTCCTACGGAACCAAAGCAAACGTACGGAATATATTAGGCTGAATGCACACAGAATGCTATCAGCAAACTCTCCACTCCAATCGAAGGCCATCGCCCCAAAGAAAAAAATGATGAAAAAGTGAAATACGGGCAAGGAGGCCGCAATGATCTCGGCTGAAATGCCTTTTTGAACTGCAGACCAACGTACCATCACTTTATCGGAAGTTAAAACACCTGAGAAGACACCGATAACAACCGCTCCATAAACACGATAGTCGGTCAAAATTGCATGGAGCATTTCATTACTCATGCCTTTATCGGTGAAATCGATAGGTTAATGAGTAATTCCTCATGGTTAAACTGGCAATAGTAAGCCCACACATAAATGTCAACGCGTGAAGGAAGCCATAATTCAATCTCCGTCATTTCCCTATTCTCCTGAACTCACGTATCCATTACTCTGTCCTCCTGTCATGGCTGACATCGTCCTGACCACGCTTAACGCGAAGTACATTCATGCCGCCTTTGGCCTGCGCTATCTGCTGGCCAATATGGGCGAGCTGCAGCCGCGTACGTGTCTCGTGGAGTTCGATATCAACCAGCGCGCGCTCGATGTAGCTGAGGTGTTGCTGGCGCGGAATCCGAAAGTCATCGGCTTTGGCGTGTATATCTGGAACGCCGTGCCGACGCGCGAGGTCATCTCCGCGCTGAAACGCATCCGGCCCGACCTCATCATCGTGCTCGGCGGTCCCGAGGTGAGCTATGAGACGGAAGGCCAGGAGATCGTGGCCCTCGCGGATTACGTCATCACCGGCGAGGCGGACCTGGAGTTCGCCAAGCTCTGCCAGAAGCTGATGAACGGCGAACGGCCCGCGCAGAAGATCATCGCCGCTCCCCTGCCCGATTTCAGCCAGATCAAGCTGCCCTACGATCTCTATACCGCCGAGGATGTGGCGCATCGCATCGTGTATGTAGAGGCATCGCGCGGTTGTCCCTTCACTTGCGAGTTCTGTCTGTCCTCACTGGACATCCCGGTGCGGCAGGTGCCGGTGGATGTGATTCTCGCGGAGTGCCAGAAGCTGCTGGATCGCGGGTTGAAGCAGTTCAAGTTCGTGGACCGTACGTTCAACCTGAACCTTAACATCAGCAAGGCCATCCTCCAGTTCTTCCTCGACCGCTGGCAGCCGGATCTCTTTGTGCATTTCGAGATGATCCCGGACCGCCTGCCCGAAGGCTTGCGCGAACTCATCGCGAAGTTCCCGCCGGGCGGCGTGCAACTCGAGGTGGGCATCCAGACGTTCAATCCCGAGGTGGGCAAGAACATCAGCCGCCGACAGGACTACAACAAGCTCGCAGACAACTTCCGCTTTCTGCGCGAGCATAGCGGCGTCCATATCCACGCGGACCTCATCGTGGGCCTGCCCGGTGAGACGCTGGAGAGTTTCGCCGCGGGCTTCGATCGCCTCGTCGCGCTGAAGCCGCAGGAGATCCAAGTGGGCATCCTCAAACGCCTGCGCGGCACGCCCATCATTCGTCACGACGCGGAGTTCTCCATGGTGTACGGCTCACAAACACCCTACGAGATATTGCAGAACCGCGACCTCGACTTTGCCACGATGCAGAAGATGCGCCGTTTCGCGCGCTTCTGGGACTTGGTGGGTAACAGCGGCAACTTCGTGGAAACGACCCCGCTCATCTGGGAAGGACAGGCCTCCGCCTTCCACGCCTTTTTCGAATGGTCCGACTGGCTGTATCAGCGTGTCGGCCGCACCAACCAGATCGCCCTGCCCCGCCTGATGGAATTCCTCTTCGAGTTCCTCACCACGGCGCGCGGACTGGCGAACGAGCCCGTGGCGTTGTCGTTATGGAAGGATTTCCAACGTGCCGGTCGCAAAGACAAGCCGGAATTCCTGCGCCCGCATCTGTCAGAGGAAAAGTATCCGACCGTCTCGCGTGATAAGATGAGCGGACCTAAACGCCAAGCCCGCCACGTGGCAGCGTAAAGAGCGCGGTTTTACTCCGGAGTCTTGGCCGTCTTCTCGTCTTCCTTCTTGGCGATGAAGCTCGCACGATCTTTCAGCAGCGCATCCACCGTGAACTTGCTGATAAGATACGTGTGCCCCTCAAAGGTCTTCTCCAGCTTGAGCTTCTCCGTCAACTTATCCGCACGTTCCTTGAATTCCTTGTCCAGCTTTGCCTTGTCCTCAGGCTTCTCATCCTTACCGGGAGTGCGCTCCTTCGCGAGATCGGCGCTTACCGCGAACTTCATGAGGTAATCCTCAGAACCTTCCTTCGGTGCCAGCGTCAGTTCGTATTTGAAGCCGTCGAATGTCTCCAAGGTCGCCTTGACTGCGTTCTTTAACTCGCCCGCATCCGTCACTACATCGTTGAAACTCGCTGAAGAAAGCAGAAAATTGTATGTACCCGTGGCGGAAGGCTCCTGCTTTTCCTCAGACTTTAGTCCCGCGAGTTTCCATTCACCACTCTCGCTCTCCCGGTTGATACTCCAAGATTCTTTACCATCAGCAGATACAGTAACCCCTTTCAGCTTCTCCACTTTGAAGAAGTCTTTGCTCAGCCATTCCGTGGGCTTGGGCTCGATGTTGTTGAAACTCTCGGACACCAAGGCGATGGAATCCAACTTGCTCGGGATCATCAAGTAGCGCCCATCAGGAAAACTCCCGCCGCCCATTGACGAATTCCCTTCGCGCATGTGCTTCTTGCCCAGCAGGAGCGAACCAATCGCTTTACCGCCTTGCCCTTTGAACTCCACCAAAAGGCCTGATTTATCCCCCTTCTCCGGCATCAGCAAATCCAGACGACCAAGCTGCGACTCGCCCACCGTGGGTTGCTGTATCGGCTTTAGCTCCCAGACTTTCTTCAAGAAACTGCTGATCTCGTCGAAGTTGGCCGGATAATTATTGCGCTCCTTCACCGTCCAGCGCTCATCCTTTCTTACCAGTGTAAGCGAGGCATCCTTGTCCTTCAGTGCTATCTCGGTCACATCGTTCAGCGGAAAATCCTTTAGCACTGTGCCGCCGGAGGATTTCTCGCCCGACTTCCACGCCGTTGTCTTGTTGTTCTTCAGGACAAAAGCCAGACCGCCGATCACAGCGACCAGCACCACCAATACTATGAATTGCTTGCGGTTCATCTTGCTGCCGTAAGTTTCCGTTTGATCAAGAACAGGCTGATGCCGAACAGCGCCACCACGAGCGGCATGCCGGCGATGTTGGCCAGTTTCAGTTTGAATTCGAGCGCGTCGATATCACGACGCAGCTTCTTGCGCTCTTCCTTGAGCTGCTTGTTGATCTCCGCCTCTTTCTTACGGAATCCCTGGATCTCCTGCTGCTGCTCAGCGGAAAGGATCAAGCGCTGCTGTCCCTTTTCCTTCTTCTGCTGAAGTTCATTCAATTTGCGCTGGGCATCGGCCAGACTCCCTTCCAACTCCTTGATCTTGCTCTGGAAGCGCTCGTTCGCATCCGCCTCCATCTTGTTCATCACGGTGAAAGGACGACTCAAACTCGCCCGACTACGCACGTTGATGAGATTACTGTCACCGGCGAACTGCTCCACCATGCCCTGCAGGAGGCTGAGATTGCCGCTCACCGGCGTCACGATCCGCTGGCCGAAGAAGTTCTGCACCTGCACGCAGAACTGGTCGAAGAGCCAGTCCACATCCGCCACCAGCAGCACGGCGTTTTCCGTCTTCGATTCTTTCAATGATTCCTCCGGTTTGGCTTCGGGTTTCTTTTCCTCATCCGGAGCGGCAGGTGTCTCATCCTTCGGTTTCCCATCTGGAAAAGCCGTCTTGAACTTGCCCGTCAACCGGATGACCACCGGCAGTTCTTTACCGCCGGATTTAAAATCCTTCACAATGCTCTCGCCGGACATCTGGGCGATGAATCCCTCCACCATCTGTGAATTGGAGGAACTCTTGACCAGTACCGTCTCCTTCAATCCGGCTGCTGGCGTCCCACTAAACGCGCCGGAGAATGGAATAAGTAGATTATCCAGCGGCTCCGTAAGCACATCGTCCTTGTTAAGTGCTTCCTCGGTCAGGGAAAGGAATGTCGGATTCGATTGCGGCTGACCATTCCGGCCACGCAATTGCGTGGTGAAATTCATATCCGCGATCACCTTGCCGGACTCCATCGTCACCCCCCAAGCCGCGAAGAGTTTATCCAGCGAGGAACTGCCCGGCATGCTACCCATCATCGGATTGCTGCCACCCTGGCTATCCACGATGGCACTCGGGTCTGCAAGCACGATCAGTTTGCCACCCCGCAGGACATATTGGTCGATGGCATACTGCGTCTTGTCCGAGAGCCCCTTGGGATGCATCACCAGCAGAACCTTATACTTGTCATCGATCTTATCCACCATGGTCTCCACCTGCTCTACATTGAAGTCCTGTTTCAATTCGCTGATGAACACCCACGGTTCCTGCTGCTGTTGACGCCCCATCTGGGCCATCATCGGATTGAACGGCGTGCCGAACACCGGCAAGCTGCTCATCACGCCGATGACCGGCTTCTCTTCAATCAACACGCCCGAGATGGCACGCGACAGGTCATACTCCAATAGCCGTTCACGACTCGGCGACAGGAACGGCAACGCCACCTTCTGGCCGACGAACTCAATCGCCAATCCCAGATAGATCTGGTCACCCGACTGCAACATCTGCCCGTCTACCCCATCTAGATTAGCCGAGTCTTCGGCATCCGAATCCGGCTGCGGGTCCAGCTTCTTGATCAACAGTTTCTTACCCGCGTATTGCTGATATTCCGAGAGCAGATCTTCCACGCGCTGCGCGTAGGACTTGAGCTGCATGGGCATCTCTTTCTCACCGCGCGTGCAGTAAAAGCGTATCTCCACCTGTCCATCGATCTTCTTGAGTATCTCTTTGCTCCCATCAGAGAGCGTGTAGAGCTTTTCCTTGGTCAGGTCGATGCGTTGCTTGCCCAGCGCAGCGATGTAATTGAACCCGACCAGGATGACGAACATGGCAGCCACACCAGCCACCGAGAAAAACAATGTTTCGAGCTTTCTATTTTTCATGTGACTCCTTTTAGCCCGCGCGATGACTCCGGATGATAACGCCGGTGGTGAAAAGCGAGAACCCGATCACCGACAGGAAGAACAGCACATCGCGCGAATCGATCACGCCCCGTTGCAGACTCTCGAAATGCGGCATCACACTGAAAGCCGCCACTCCCTCCACCAGCCAGTTCGGTGCGCCCCAGCCGATGAAGAAATTGGTCACCGGCGGCCAACCCGCCAAGATTAGGAACAGGCAAATCACTACCGACAAGATGAAGCTGACCACTTGGTTTCGCGTCATCGCCGATGTCATGCAACCGATCGCCAGATAGGCGCCCGCCAGTAATAGACCGCCGACATAACCGCAGAAAATCACCCCATTATCCGGTGCGCCCAAGTAGTTGACCGTCAGCACCACCGGGAAAGTCAGCCCCAAGGTCAATCCTAGGAACAACCATGAAGCGAGGAACTTCCCGGCGATCGCCTGCCAAGCCGTGACAGGCATGGTCAAGAGCAATTCAATCGTGCCAAGACGTCTTTCCTCCGACCACAACCGCATCGCCACTGGCGGGATCAAGACTAGGAACAACCAGGGCAACCACATGAAGAAAGCGCCTAATGAAGCCTCTCTCCGCTCCAAAAAACCACCGATCATGAACGTGAAGAAACCGGCCAACCCCAAAAACTTCACGATGAAAACATACGCCACCGGCGAACCGAAGTATCCGTTCAGTTCCCGCTTGGCGATGGTCCAGATATGTCGCAAGGCCATACTCATTTCGCGCCCTCCTTCACCGTGTCAGGCAGTGTGATGCTGCGGAAAACCTCATCCAACCTGCCCTCCTCCGTATGCAACTCTTCCATCTTCCAATTCTCCTTCACCACTGCTTCCGCCACACTCCGGGCTAGTTCACCATTGGTCCCGGCATCCTTGGATTGGACACGCACCTCCACCAAGGGACCTTCTTCGCGTAACAAAATTGTCTTCTTGGCCAAAGGTAGTGTGGAAAGTTTCTGCGTCACCAAACCAGAAGCCGCCCCGCGCACTCGCAATCTGACCGAGCCAGCCACTTCGGATTTCGCCTTCAATTCCGCTGGCGTGCCGTTAGCCACGATCTGGCCGCGATCGATGATCACCGCCCTGGAACAAACTGCCTCCACCTCTTCCAAGATGTGCGTGGAGAAAATGATCGCCTTCTTCTCACCCATGCGTCGGATGATGTTCCGCACCTCGTGCTTTTGATTCGGGTCCAGACCATCCGTCGGCTCATCCAAGATCAGCACCTCAGGATCATGGATAATCGATTGCGCGAAACAGGTGCGGTGCAGATACCCCTTGGACAGGGTCTCGATGCTTTGATGCAGCACATTCTCCAAAAAACACATCTCCACTACGCGATGCACCGCCTTCTTTTTCTCCTCACGGTTGAACCCGCGAATCTCGGCCGCAAAGTTAAGGAAGCCATGCACCGTCATGTCGGTATAGGCCGGCGCATTCTCCGGCAGATAACCGATCAGCTTCTTGGCGGGGATGGGATTCTCCAGCATGTCATGCCCACCGACGGTGACTTTCCCCGAGCTGGGCGGCACAAAGCCTGTCACCATGCGCATGGTCGTGGATTTTCCTGCTCCGTTGGGCCCGAGAAAGCCCAAGACCTCGCCGCGCTCCACCGTGAACGAGATCCCGTTCACCGCCCGCTTCGGCCCGAAATTTTTAACTAAATTGTCGACGCGTATCATGTCGTTGCCGGTTTCCCTATTTACCTGACGGCTGCCCCTGAGGACAATTGCCGCCCGGCTAAACCTGTTCTGACGCTTCTGAGAAAAGTGACAACGCCCTCCTCCGGATTGTTCAAAAAATTTGTC
>JAURFH010000206.1 GCA_030834415.1 Verrucomicrobiota bacterium
AGAATCCAGCCCATTGTCAAGAGCGTCAAAAGTATCACGCTTTATTTGCCGAGGACTTTTATCTGGAAGTAGGGCGCGGGATTGAAATGTCTCGCGACCAAGTCAAAAAGGGGTTCATCGAATTTCTGTGCGGAATGAATTATTCTGACAGAAAAAGACCTTCAAAAATCTTCCGCCACTTCAATCATTTCTTTGAAAAAAATTATCCGATTTTGAATCAACTCATAGCGGCCAAAAAATCAATTCAAGAAGAGGGAGCAGAAGTTTTACCGCCCAAAAGCCGATACAAACAGATGGCCAGATGGCTGCAAAAAAAGGAAAGTTCTATTTGGATCGATTCAATTTGCGCGCGGATGATGACGATGGAAAAGCAATTTATTCCAATTCACGACTGTTTGATCGTGCCTAAATCAGAGGTTGAAGAGACGAAGCGAATTATCTTTGAGGAATTTGAAAAGTGCGGATTTTTGAAGCCGGGATTGAAGATTAAGAGATTTTGAGACTGATAGCTTTGGCGCGGTCGTACTTGAATCGTGATGTCACTGCCAGCAAAAGTGCCAGCAAAAAGTAGAGTTAAGCAGGTGGCGGTTAAAGAAAGTATGCTTGATTTCCTCAGTAAAACCGCTATTTTCAAAAAGAAAAAACGGTATACGAGCTTCGAGTCCTACCTCTGGAGCCATTCCTTCCTTTTTCTATCCCAACTTGTTTTTCGGGCAGGTTGTGACAGTATTTTTTGTCCACAAAATCGCCTGTTCAAGGCCAGTTGAGGTTTCATGCCTTGGCGGATGGTGTGGCGTTATGCAGGTACAGGCAAACGGTTTAGACAGATCGCAAAGTAACCATGAAAACGTTCTTAGCTTCGTTGCTTCTCTTCTCGCTGGTTTTCCCATCCCTGCTGACGGCGCAACCAGCGGCGAGTAATGCGGCGCGGCGAGTGGTGATTCCGGCAGAGGTGCTCGCGAAGCTGGAAACCCATACGAACCTGACCTATGCGAGTTATGGGGATCGCGAGCTGCAGCTCGATCTCTTCCGTCCGAAAGGAGAACCCAAGTCGTTGCCAGCCATCGTTTGCATCCATGGTGGGGGCTGGTTTCAGGGCAATCGCACATCGATGCGTCCCCTCGCCCAAGCTTTGGCCGCGAAAGGATTTGTGGGAGTGACCATCAGTTACCGGCTCTCGGGCGAGAAGAAGTTCCCGGCACAGATCGAGGACTGCAAGGCAGCGGTGCGATGGTTGCGCGCGAATGCGACGAAGTATGGCATCGACAAGCAAAGCATCGGCGTGACGGGGTTGTCAGCAGGCGGGCATCTCGCCGCGTTGCTCGCCACGAGTGGTGGCGTCAAAGAGCTTGAGGGAGATGGTGGTAACGCGAAGGAATCGAGCGCCGTGCAGGCGTGCATCGCAATGGGGG
The DNA here is from genome assembly GCA_030834415.1 of Verrucomicrobiota bacterium. Classification (GTDB taxonomy): domain Bacteria; phylum Verrucomicrobiota; class Verrucomicrobiia; order Limisphaerales; family JAEYXS01; genus JAEYXS01. The sequence goes on from JAURFH010000206.1 coordinate 1,413, forward strand.
CGCAGAGTGATCTGGAGACGGATCGCATCCGCACTCTTTCCGGCACGCCCAGCAATCCGCATTACCGGCCTTTTCTGGGAGGCACACTGGATGAAATCCCCAAGGTCTATGCGCTCGCATCGCCAAGGCATCATCTCGATAAGAGTGATCCGCCCTTATTTTTTATGGCGGGCGAACAGGATGATCCCAGCACGCATGCGGATGAGATGCGTGGTGATATGGAAAAGCTCGGGGTTCAGACCGGATTGAAAATCGTGCCCAATGCCCCACATGCGTTTCTCGGGCGGCAGGATGGGTTGGATATGGCCGTGAGCATCTGCGAGCAATTCTTCAAACGTCATTTACAGAAATAAGCCGCCTTATTTCGCGGTGGCCACCGTTTTCTTTTCACTGATACACCAGAGGTGGCTGTGGGTGCGGAGGAAGAGTTCACCATCAGATGGAACGACGGAGGAGTTGGATCTCTCTTTGCCGCCCATGGGATTGAGGGCGAGCACTTCGAATTTCGGACTGGCGCGGAAGACGACGGCGTCGCCGCCTTGAGTGAGGGCGTAGAGGCGGTCACCGGAGAGCATCACGGAGGACCAGTTCTGGCCGCTGGGACCGGGGCCTTTGATACGTTCGGCCCAGACAAGTTTGCCGGTCTTCAACTCGAAGCATTCAGCCACGCCGGGGTCGTTCAGGATATAGATGTGGCCTTCATGGATGACGGCGGAGCCGATGCGTTGTTTCGTCTTGGGATGATGCCAGAGGCGCGTGGAGGTGACGTCGCCATTGCCGCCAGCCTTCACAGCCGCGCTCATTCCACTGAAGCCGCCCATGCCGACCACGATACCATCGGAGTATATCGGTGAGGTGTAAACCACGGGATTTAAGCCGCCGCAGGTCCAAAGTTCCTTACCGGTCTTGGGGTCGAAGGCGCAGATGCGGCCGGGATAGGTCATGATAAGTTCGTCGCGACCGTTCACTTTGCGCAAAATGGGATCACTCCAGGAACCGATCCAGATGTCGCGATTCGCTTTGCCGGGTTCGGGATTGCCGGAGCGGCCGCCGGGTTCATCATGCTGCCAAAGCGTTTTGCCGTTACGCTTATCCATGGCGATGAGGAAGGTGCGCTCACCGGGACCGAAGTTCAGATAGCAGGTGTCACCGAAGATGACGGGTGAGGCGGCGTTGCCCCAGATGTGATCCTGCTTGCCGAGGTCGCGATGCCAGAGTTCCTTGCCGTTGAAGTCGTAGCAATACAAGCCCGCCGAAGCGAAGGAGACGATGATACGCTCGCCGTCAGTGACAGGTGACGCAGAGCAATAGGGATTCGTAGCGTGCGTGGATTCGGGTTCAGCATAGACGACGCCGGATTGCCAGAGGAGCTTGCCATTCGCACGATCGAAGCACATCAAGGTGCGGCGTTTGTCTTTGGGCACTGCTTGCGTGATGAAGACCTTATCACCCCAGACGATAGGCGTGGAATTGCCCGGGCCGGGCAAGGCGACTTTCCAGCGAACGTTGGTATTCGCATCCCACTTGAGCGGGAGATTGGTCTCTGAGGTGATGCCGTCGCCATTCGGGCCGCGCCATGACGGCCAGTTGGCGCATAACGCTCCGGATGTGGAGAGCCATAGAATCAACAGACCAAGGCAAAGGCGTGACGCGTTCATAGGCGGTTTCGCGGGTTAAAGGGCGATGAACAGAGTTTAGCACAATGGGCCGGTGTGGATAGGTGAAAGTGTGGATTGAGATAGTCCCGCATATGAGCTTCAAACGATGGGACGAAGAAGAATCATCCGCCCCTCCGGGGCGGGGTTTATTTCATTCGTTTACCACCAGTTCCCGTTGGTCACTGGTGGCTACCGGCATGGGCCCCTTCGGGGCTGGGGAATTAATAGAGAAACCCAGCTAGAATGATTGTTCGTTAAATCAAGGCCCCCTCTCCCTAGCCCTCTCCCCCGATGCTGGGGGCGAGGGAAATGGGCGCAATGGAATTCGCACGCGATTCGAAAACCAATACGCCCTTGCCTTGGGGTTTGGGGGCGTCATTATTTGTCTATGAATCTCTCCCTGCGCTGGCTGGTCGGGCTGTTTGTACTCGCGCTGTTTTCTCATGATTCGCTGCAGGCGGCGGAGTCGCGGCCGAACATCATCCTCATCATGGCGGATGATATGGGGTTCTCGGATATCGGGTGTTATGGGGGCGAGATCCAGACGCCGAATCTTGACCGGTTGGCCAAGGAAGGGCTGCGGTTCACGCAGTTCTATAACAACGCGAAGTGCACCACCACGCGGGCTTCGTTGCTCTCGGGTATGTATCCGCGCAACAGTGGCAGCAGCATCCCGCTGGAGATTCCGACCATCGGTGAGGCGATGCGGCTGGCGGGGTATCAGACGGCTTTGTGCGGGAAATGGCACTTGGGGTCCAAGGCGCCGCAGCGGCCTTACGACCGGGGGTTTGACGAGTATTACGGTCTGATGGATGGGTGCTGCAATTTCTTCAACCCGGCACAGCCAGATCCTGCTTACAAGGGCGGCAAGGTGCGGGTTTTCGGTCATAATGATGAACTCATCAAAGAGTTCCCGCCGGGTTACTACACGACGGATGCTTTCACGGATCACAGCATCGCGACCATCAAGCGGTTCCAGCAGGCGGGCAAACCGTTTTTTCTGCATCTGGCTTACACCGCGCCGCATTATCCCTTGCACGCACCACCGGAAGACATCGCGAAGTATCGCGGCAAGTATCTGATGGGCTGGGAGGAATTGCGGAAGCAACGTTACGAGCGGCAGAAGGCGATGGGGCTCTTTGAAGTGACACCGGTCCTTTCCGGCAAGGACTCCAAGTCCTATGACTGGAACACGGCAGAGAAGGATTGGGAAGACCTGCGCATGGCAACGTATGCGGCGATGGTGGATCGCATGGATCAAAATATCGGGCGGTTGATGAAGTCGCTCAAGGACATGGGCATCATGGACAACACGGTGATTTTCTTCCTGTCTGATAATGGCGGTTGCACGGAGGAACCGGGCGGACGCGACTCAACACAACAACCGGGCATCGTGAGCACTTACACGGCGGTGGGACCAAGCTGGGGTTGGGTGCAGAACACGCCATTCCGGCGCTACAAGAGCTGGGTGAACGAGGGTGGCATCAGCACGCCGCTCATCGTCCACTGGCCCGCGCAGGTGAAGGCGGGCACGAAGACGAGCCAGATTGGACATATCATCGATGTATTGCCGACGTGCCTGGAACTGGCGGGGGCGAAGTATCCGGAGACATTCAAAGGCAAAGCGACCGCGCCGGTGGAAGGCCAGAGCCTGCTGCCCATCTTGAAAGGGCAAACCCGCAAGACGCCGGAGCAAGTGTGCTGGGAGTGGTCCGGCAACTGCGCCATCCGTCAGGGGAAATGGAAGCTGGTGTGGGATACGCTGAACAAGGCGAAGCAATGGGAGCTGTATGACATGGAGACGGATCGCGCGGAGATGCATGATCTGGCAACGACGCAGCCGGACAAGGTGAAAGCGATGCAGGCGGATTACGAAACGTGGGCGAAGGCGACGGGAAGGAAGATTCCGGGTGGCGTGGAGAAGGTGAAGAATAAGAAGAAGGCCAAGGCGGAGAACGACTAAGGCGTTATGCAAAAGGCATTTTACGTTGCACTGGCAGGTTTTCTTGTACTGGCGATGGGAGCTGGCTGTGTCAGCAAGATAGGTTCATCCGGATTCTCTGCACAGAAATGGCTGGAGACGCGTTGGATCATGGAGGTGATCAGTTCCGCCGAGATGGGTGACACCAAGTTGCAAGTGATACGTTGGACACGGCCAGTGGTGATCGTGGCGGAGAACGGCTCGCCCGAGCAGATGAAAGCGCTGGAGCAAGCCGTGGCAGAAATCAGGCTGGTACTCGATGGAGCACATACGGTCACCCTCGCCGCCAAAGGAACTGACCAGGCAAAAACGGCTTCTGTGCATGTGAGGTTCGCAGCCAATGGGGATTGGGAATCTTTGGCAAAGGGTTGGGGCTTAAACATAGGCAGACCGCCTTCAGGCATGGATGGGGCGCAGTTCATCCGGTGGAACGGCCGGATGGAGATCGAGGCAGGCTATGTGCTGATCGGGGAGAAACTGACAGGCGACTTGCTTCGTCACACTGTGCTGGAGGAGCTCTACCAGACCTTAGGGGTGCGGAATGATTCCGGATTTTTTCCGGATTCCATCGTATATGAGTCTGGCGGTGACACTGGCGGACTCAACCGACTCAGCGAGCGGGATAAGAAGCTGCTGCGGTTCCTCTACCAACACGTTCCCACAGGGACCCGGCCGGATGCACTGGCGAGGCTGATCGACAAGCATTGGGTTTATGGGGTGAAGTAAGCTTGTTTGCACTCCGTGATGGGGAGTCTGGCGTCGCTACGCGACGCGGCTGCCTTTGTTCATCAACGGCGGCTTAAAAGCCGCCGCTAAGATTCTTTCGTGCCTGACGGCACGGGGAACTATCGAGGGCGCTTCGCATGACGTAATTCACGAAGTAGTTTCGCAGCCTAGCAAACTTTGGTCGTTGCTGTGGGAGGGACCCCGACCTGTCGGCATGAGGCAGGCGTCCACGCTCCTCAAAATTTTCTTCGATTACCGGTTGCGCATCGGGCGTTGAGGAGTAAGTTTCTTAAGTAGTAGCCGAAGAAGTTTTTGTCATGGAAGAAAAAGAGACAAATCTACGGCCCCAGCCCGAACCGGTGACGCCCGGCATCACCAAAGAGATGGTCCGTCAACACGCCTTCGAGCTGTATCGCGACATCGTCAAATTTCGCCCGCTAACACTCAACGACTGGGTATTGGCGGAAAAGGATCTGGTAAGAAAATTGCAGACGGAATCTGTCTAAAGATCACGTCACAGAAAACCGCAGTGCCGGCAAAATGCCCCCGAGAAGGCTGAGCTGGTGCTGCGGTTCTTTTTGTGGAGGTAGGGTTGACGCGCCCCGACTGAAGCCGGGGTGAAAATTTCGTTAATTGGCGCGAATTTTTGAGGGAAAAATCATTTTTCAACCATCTCGCGCACACAACAAGCTAGTTCTCAAGCTGTTAGAGCGATTTGAAATATTTTCAGGAAAAAGGGACCATGGACAGCGGTTGTCCTAGGTCCCCCTTTAAGATAGGGGCATGAAGAGTAGAAAAAGGAGAGTTTTAGAGGAGGATGAGAGGTGGGGAATGAACTCGCGGCTTGCGTGTTTGGGGGAACGGTTTTGTAATGGCTGGCATCCCATGAAAGCACCATTCTGGCATACCTTCCGGTTACTGGCTCTCACGATCGGCGTCACTGTCTGCCTCACCGCGCAGGCAGCGACCAAGCCGAACCTGGTGGTCATAAATATCGATGACCTGGGTTACTCGGATATCGAGCCGTATGGTTCAACGCTGAACCGCACGCCGCACCTGAGCCGCATGGCAAAGGAGGGGATGAAGCTCACCTCATTCTACGCCGCGCCGGTATGCTCGCCTTCGCGGTCGCAATTGATGACGGGCTCTTACTTCAAACGGGTGAATGTGAATCGCGTGTTCTTCCCGGGTGAATCCGAAGGGTTGGCATCCAGCGAGATCACGGTGGCCGAACTGCTGAAGCAGCAGGGTTACGCCACGGCGTGCATCGGCAAGTGGCATCTGGGTGACCAACGCGGCATGCTGCCGACAC
>JAURFH010000207.1 GCA_030834415.1 Verrucomicrobiota bacterium
TGGTGACGGTGAAGTGACGGTAAAGGGAAACATCGAACATCCAACGTCCAACGCTGAACATCGAAAGAGGGGGAACTTTAGGGCAGGTAGCGGCGTACGAGAAAGAAGATCACAGCAATGGCGAGGCCGATGCCCAAGGACCAACCGCCATAGTGATTCAGGCCCGCGATGATCTCCGCTTTTTCGGGCGGTAATTGGGAGGCCTTCCAGAGGGCAAAACCACCGATTGCGATGAATACCCCGGCCACAAACAACACGAGCACGACGACTTCGGCGCGGGTGACGGGTTTGATGGGGGGATAATGCATGGCAGGTCAGCCTTCTTCCTCTAGCAAGTGGTGCAGCATTCCTTTGTGATTGTTCAAAAACATCTTGGTCACGCTGTAATGTTCCGTGTCTTCATATTTCACCTCGGAAAGGCCATTTGGATCAAGCTGCACGATTTTCGCGCCGGGATAAGAGAGCAGGATGGGTGAATGGGTGGCGATGATGAACTGCGAGCCGTCCTTCACCAGGTCGTAGATGGCGCGCAGGGCCTGAAGCTGGCGGTTGGGGGAAAGCGCGGCTTCCGGTTCATCAAAGATATAAAGCCCATCGCCTCGCAGTTTGATGGTGAGCAAAGCCATGAACGCCTCGCCATGGGAAAGGGCATGAAGGGATTTCCCTCCGTAACCGCCAAGATAACCGATTTCATCCATGTAGGTGGCCACATTGTAGAAACTCTCCGCCCGCAGGAAATAATGATCTGTAGGCTTCAGGTAGCTCCGAGAGATGCGCAGGTACTCATGCAAAGGCGAAAGATCGTTGGCGCTGCTAAGCTGAAAATTCTTCGTACCGCCCTCTGGACTGAAGTCCAACCCAAGCGCGATGGCCTCCATAAGCGTGGATTTTCCAGAACCGTTTTCACCGACAAGAAAAGTGATGTCAGGGTGAAAGGTCAGCGTATCAAGATTCTTGATGGCTGGAATGCTGAACGGATATGCGTCGAAGCTGGGTACCTTATCCCGATTCAAAGATATCTGTTGGAGATAGGGTTTGCCACGTAGCATTGGCATCCTCTCAAAACATTTTCAACTGTCTATCCGGTCCGTAGCGTTCTTCGCGGATCTCTTGGGTGTCCTTGGCGAGGCGTTGGACGAAGGCGTGGCGTTTTTCCTCGGAGTCGATCTCGAGGGTGAGTTGGTGGCCGGCGGCGGTCAGGCTGTTCAGGAAAGTGGTGAGGGCTTCGCGGTCTTTATCCGTCTCATCCATCACGAAGATGCTGGGCTCGTCCTTGGTGCGGAAGTGTTCGCAGAGGCGGGTGATGATCTCCTGGCGTTTGGGGAGCGGCAGGTGGACGGTGTTGTCGCAATACAGCCGGTGGCCGAAGCTGAGTGTGCGGTCCAGCTCCAGACGGAGCTCGGCGTCCGTGTAGATCAGTTCATCCCCGCGACCTTGGATACGAATAGTGTAAGCCATGTGTCTCTCCTGTTCGTCTTTCCGGGCACTGGCCGATTAAACGAAACAGGCAGGGACTTGGCAAGAAATTGGAGCGCGGGTTGTCCCGACCCGTAGCCGTGTCCGATAATCGCAAGGCTTTTCAGATTATGAACCGACCATTCCAAAAACTATATGGGTGAACAGGGGGAGGATTTGGCATAAGGCGGGAAATGTTACCTCCTTCTCCCTAAGGGAGAAGGTCGGGAGGAGGGGGAAGGAAACATGCAAAGGAAAATGCAGGCCGATTTTGCTTAGGGACAATCCCTTCCCCCTCACCCTGGCCCTCTCCCTTGGGGAGAGGGGATTCCTGAGTCTGCTGTTTGCTGGAACGGTTACTGCAGATCATTCGTGAACTGCTGCGGGTTGGGGCAACCCGCGCTCCGGAAGTCATTTCGCGGGCGCCAGATCCAGCGGTGGCTCGATGATTTTCAGGGCGAAGGTCTTGTCGCTGGGGGGTTGGTGGACCATGCGGTCATCGGAGGAGCTTGGGACTACGACCTTGAGGGTGGCGGGTTTGGTCAGATAGAGGGTCGTTATCGTGGGCGTGGTAAGGTTGGTGGAAAGCAAGGCGGGCAGGTTGAAGGGCTTGGTGAAAATCTGCAACAGCGCGGGATCGACCAAGACGGGAGCCGGTGCCTTGGGTTCTTCGGTGGCCAAGGTTGTGAAACTGGCAGCGGAAAGGAGCAAGGCTAGAAGAGTCGGTTTCATATTATGATTAGAGGGGGAACCTGAGCGTTTGCTCCAGAAAAACAATAAATTCTGCCACCCCTTCAGGGTGGTGATTTGAGGGCGGTGGACCGGGGGTATCGCTCCCGGCGGTCGCTCAAGGCCCCGGCTACTTTCTGGCATCACTTCGTGATGCGGGAAGAGCGGCAATAGTTGATGTTTTCTAGTTTTGGCCGCGATGGCGCAGGTAGTGGTATTGGTCCTCCAGCGCGATGCAGGGCGCGAATATATGATAAAGCAATTCGCGTTGAGGAGATTCAATACTGATCAACAAGCTCGGATGATCCTCGTTCGGTCCAAGGTTCTCACCACGCGGCCACACCAGCGCAACGGGACCGAAGCAGCGATAGACACCGTAACCTGCAAGGTAAAGGGTCAACATGCCAAGAAGCAGCAGAACAAACATGACGATGTATTTCCTCATCGGAACGATATGCATCGTTAATTGCAGTGGTTTCGGACAAACGCGTTAAGTTCCGCCTTGTCGGTGGTGCTCCAGACGAGGCCGCAGTCCAGGCAGGCGTGGGCTTGGTCAGCCATCTGGGGCCCTCGGCTCAGCGTGAAGGCGAACAGGCGCAGGCCATCGGGGTGAAAGGAAGTGGGGCCGCCGTTCGGAGGGTCAACAATCTTTCCCCTCGTCACACGTTCACTCTGGCATTGGAGGCATTGGGGCATAGGGATTCTCCTTACAAATCAGAAGGAAGATGCCGTATCGGCGGGAGAATTGCAAGGAGTGGACAGGCTGACGGCTGGTTGGGAACAACCCGCAATCCACGAGCAGGGATTGGTGCCCAGCAGGCGTTTTTTTTGAAATTTTGTGCCGATGGAGCCGATACAGCCGATGGAAGGCTACCGCAGTGCAGAAAATGCATGCCATGCTCGTGCCCAGATGAAGACGGGAAAGGACATTGGCGGGGCGGAAAGGGCAACTACGGGTGGAATAGCGAATAATCCGTTGAGAGAAGGATGCCCGGTGGTGAAGGCCCTGGTTGGGGACGAAGAGCACTTCGTCCCTACCGTGAGAGAGGCGGGCAGGACACCCCGATCCCGCATGCGGGACACGGGGTTTAGCACGATGGGAAAGCGGCAAATCAGGTACTCTTTTCCTTTGAGTCTTTTTTCCGGGCGTCGTAGGTTGAGCGATACCTTCAAGCCGTACTTAACGGGCAAGGCATCGTCTCTTCCCGGAGCCGGCAGTGAGGGTGGCATTAACAGAATAAGCAATATGGCCATCGATACCACCGCAGATGCAAACGCCGCGGCAGCCAAAACTGCCGCCGCAGGACGTTCCAAACCCAAGTACCCCGGCATCCGGGTGACGTGTAATGGCAACCAACTGGTGACGCAGTGGGTGGAGACGCGCATCACGGAAGGTGGCGTCTTTTATCCCATCACGCCCTCCACGGAAGGCGGCGAGATCTACCAGCAGTCCTTTGCCCAGGGTGAACTGAACGTCTGGGGCCAGCAGAAGATCGCGGTGGAGACGGAAGGCGAGCACGCCGCGCAAGGCGGTGCCACCTCCTACGCGGTGCAGGGCAAGCGCACGGTGAACTTCACCTCCGGTCAGGGCATCGTGTATGCGATGGAGCAGTATTACCACGCGCCGGGCAAGCTCTCCACGATGGTGCTGGAAGTGGGCGCACGCGCCCTGACGAAGCACGCGCTGAACGTGCATTGCGGTCACGATGATTTTTACGCCGCGCTGGACACGGGCTGGACGATGCTCATGGCGAAGGACGCGCAGCAGGCGGCCGACCAGGGCATCATCCTGCGCAAGGCGAACGAGCTGGCGCTGAACCCCGGCATGAACATCCAGGACGGCATGCTCACGACGCACTCGGAGCGGACCTATCTGGCGCCGGAAGCGGAGCTGCTCCGCGAATTCCTCGGTGCGCCGGATGACCAGATCGATTCCCCGACGCCCGCGCAGAAGGAACTCTTCGGCCCGACCCGCCGTCGCGTGCCGATCATGATCGACCTGAAGAACCCGATCCTGTTGGGACCGGTGCAGAACCAGGAGCATCACATGAACGGTGTGGTGGCGCGCCGGAACAATTTCAACGAATACATCCTCGGTTTCCTCGAGCAGTCCTACGCGGAGTTCGCACGGTTGACGGGCCGTTACTACGGCTTCATCAGCGAATACAAGACGGAGGATGCGGACACGGTGTTCGTCTCGCTCGGTTGCGCGGCGGAAAACATCGAGGAAGCGTGCGATTACCTGCGCAACCAGCGCAATGCGAAGGTCGGCAGCATCCACATCAACGTGATCCGGCCCTTCCCCGAGGCGGCCATCATCAATGCGCTGCGCGGCAAGAAGAATGTCATCATCCTCGAGCGCACGGACGAGAGCCTGGCCGGGGACAACCCGCTGGCGCGCGATATCCGCGTGGCGATCGGCAAGGCGCATGAGGCCGCGAAGTTCGGCGGCAGCATCCCGGCCCTGACGCCGGAAGAAACGCCGCGCCTGTTCCGTGGTTCCTACGGCATCGGTTCCCGTGATTTCCGCCCCGAGCACACGCTCGGTGCTTACGAATTCGCCGTGGGCCAGACCGCCCGCAAGGACGGCAAGACGGCGAAAGATGGCGAGGCGTTCTTCGTCCTCGGTGTGGATCATCCTTACGCGGTCATCAGCAAGGACACGCCTTCACTGCTGCCGGACAAGTCCATCGCGGTGCGTTTCCACTCCATCGGTGGCTGGGGTATGATCACGACGGGCAAGAACCTCGGCTCCATCATCGGTGACTTCGGCAAGTTCGTCTCCGAGCGCGATCCCGTCTATGACGAGGACGGCGTGCTGAAGGACAAGCTGAACATCATGGCGAACCCGAAGTACGGTTCTGAGAAGAAGGGTGCGCCGACGAATTACTATCTGGTAGTAGCGCCGCAGCGTGTGCGCGTGAACTGCGAGTTGAACCACGTGGACGTGGTGCTGTGCTGCGATCCCAAGGCCTTCACGCATACGAATCCGCTGGAAGGCTTGAAGAAGGGCGGCTGTCTCGTCTGGGAATCCAGCGACACGCCTGAGGTCGCCTGGCAACGCATCCCGGCGCATCACCGCAAATTCGTCAAAGAGAACAATATCCGGGTGTTCATCCTGCCCGGCTTCGCCATCGCACGCAAAGCGACGAACCAGCCGGAACTGCAACTGCGTATGCAGGGCAATTCCTTCCTCGGTGCGTTCTTCCGCGTATCGCCGTTCCTGCAGACCTTCGACATCAGCGAAGAGCAGTTCACCTCCGTGGTGCGCAAGCAGTACGAGAAGAAGTTCGCGCGCTTCGGTGACGCGGTGGTCGCCTCCAACATGGAGGTCATGACGCAGGGCTTCTCGCAAGTCGTCGAGATCAAGCACGGCGAGATCGATGACGCGGACCGTTCCAGCATGCGCAATGCGCCGCTGAAGCCGTTGGGCGAGCATAACATCCTCTCCACAGCCGGTGTGCCGATGGGCAACGGACTGAAATCCATTCCGTTGCCGGGTGACCAGACCCGTACACCGGTGCAGACGCTGGCGAAGTTCGACAGCGAGTTCCGCTGCGGCATGGGTTATCACCAGCCCGCAGGTGCGCTCGCCTCGGTGGGTGTGATGGGTGCGGGCACCGGTGCCACGCAGTCCAAGTATGTGGCGCGTCGCGAGACGCCGGTTTACATCGCCGAGAACTGCACGCAGTGCATGGAGTGCATCACGGCCTGCCCCGATACGGCGTTGCCGAACACGGCGCAGGAAGTCGCCACGGTGTTGCAGACGGCCGCGATCAACTACGTCTCCGACACGGCCGAGCGCAAGAAGCTGCTGAATGAATTGAAGGGCATCGAAGACCGTGCCCGCGCCAAGATGGTGGACGCGGTGAAGAAGCGCGAATCCGTGCCGTTCAAGGACATCATCCGCGCCGAGGTGGATGCGTTGACGGGCATCGCGGAAGCATCCCGTGCGCAGTTCACAGGCATCATCGAGCAGTTGCCGCTGGCCTACTCGAACGTGCCGGCCATCTTCCGTTCGCCGGAGCAGAAGACGCCGGGCGGCGGTGGTCTGTTCTCCATCTTCGTGAGCGACCTGTGCAAGGGTTGCGGCGAGTGCGTGCAGGTGTGCGGCGATCACGACGCGCTCCGCATGACCCGCGAGACGGAAGACCTGAACGCCTCGTTGACGACGGCGCAGATCTTCTCGCGCCTGCTGCCGGATACTCCGCAGAAATACCTCGGCCTTTACAACGACCAGGACGCCGCGGGTTCCCGCGAGGCGGCCCTGCGCAACCACCTCATGGTGCGGCGCAATTACGAGGCGCTCGTCTCCGGTGACGGTGCGTGCGCCGGTTGCGGTGAGAAGAGCGTGCTGCGCGCGATCGCTTCCGTGACGGAAGCCTACATGCGTCCGCTGTATCACAAGAAGGCGGAACGTCTGAAGGCGAAGGCCGCGCGGCTCGAAGCCGAAGGCCTCGCCAAGCTCGCCGCCCTCAAGGCGCGCGACGAGGCGCAATACAATCTGTACCGCAAGAGCATCGCCCATGTGATCATGGGTCTCGGTGGCGAGAACGACAAGGACACGGACAAGCGCATCGCAGCTTACGAAGCGAAGCACGGCGCGATCACCGACGAGCAGCTCATCGGCGGTCTGGTGGCCGTGTTGAAGCAGGATTCCTTCAACCATAAGGAACTGCAGGCCGTTGACGGTCGCCGCGCGAACGGCATGTCCGTGATGATGATGGGTGCGAGTACCGGTTGTAACACGGTGTATGGCTCCACGCCGCCGTCCAATCCGCATCCGTATCCGTGGATGAACTCGCTGTTCCAGGATGGTTCCACCATCTCCTGGTTGATGGCCGAGTCAGTCATCGTGAACCACGCCCGCCGCTCGGTGGTGCCGGA
>JAURFH010000208.1 GCA_030834415.1 Verrucomicrobiota bacterium
GGCGGGGCCAGGTGAACCAGGTGCCCACGTGCGGTTCCCATTCAGCGGGCATACGATAGCCAAGTTGTGCCGGTGTCGTCATCAGAGCAGTCAGTTAAATTAATCAGGACGTGTTTCTGTTAAACACGGGAAGCCGAAGCGTAAAGGAGAAGTTACTAACTGTCAGTGACTGTTGAAGAGCCGCTGCGTGAAATCACCTCGACCCTTGCGCCGACACTCACATTCCCTGCGGCGACCACTTTCCAGTAAATCCCGCGCCGGTTCTGGTTGCGAGTGGCCTTGGCGGCCGTGAAGCGCAGGGCGTCATTGCCGAAGCGGGCGTTGAATTTGGAACAACCGTTATGCTCCATGGGCGTCACTTCCATGATGGCTTCGCCCACGTGCAATTGTGTGCCGGTGGGGAGGTTCTCGGCGGAGATGTCCAAGTCAACAAACAGGCTGTCCCCAAATAGCGTGAGCGACTGGCCATTGGCGATGAGTTCCGCCACATCATGCCGCATCACCGCGAGCTGGGCCACTTGCTGGCGTTCCGGATTTCGTCCCCAGTTATCGCCCGGCAATCCTTCCTCGGGTGAGAAATGGGCGCTCGCCAAAACTTCGCGGGATTTATCCTCCAGCCGGCGCATGAGGAACGTCACGCGGCCCACGTCTTTGGGGGCTGGAGGCAGCGCCTGCATCCCTGCCTCCAATTCTTCCAGAGTTCGATGACGGCTGGCATCGCCTTGTGGGCCGAAGGATTTTACGGGTGTCTCTGCCATGGCATTCTTCGCGACACTAGTGCAGGTGATGCCATCGTGCAAGGGCAGCGACAGAACCCTGCCTCACTTCAGATTTTCCCCGATCACCTTGGCCACCTGCGCGCCTAGCGCTTTATAACCGGCCGCATTGAAGTGAACATCGTTCGGGTTTTGCAACGTGGCCAAATTCGGCGTGATGAAGGTGAACAAGTCGTCCACGGCCAATCCGTGTTTTTTGGCCAGCTTTTCTGCGATGGCATTACGTTCCATGATGGATTCCGGCGTTTGCTTTTTCGCTGCATCCAAAGGAATAGGTGTGGTGCTGGCCCAGATGACTTTTGCCCCGGTCGCCTTCAAACGCACGATGATCTCTTCCAGTCGTTTCTCGTAATCTGCCGGTGGTGTGGCGCGATCGTGGATGCCGAAATTGAAATGGATGATATCCCATTTGCCATCGCCCAACCATATGTCCAGTTTCCGGAGACCATTGGCGGTGGGACCACAATTCTCGGGAGCCCGATGCACATTCGCCTTGCCCTGCATCTCAGCGCGCACGGCCATGGTATATCCTCGCGAGACGGAATCACCGATCAGCAGAACGCGCGGCAGCTTGGGATCATCCTTTACGTAATCCCAAGCATTCGGGGTGCCTTTTACCTTCTCGCGCTTGTGGATGGGGAGATAGAAACTCCCCAGATTCTGCTCCAAGACCGTCTCCCAAGCCTGATGTTCTGGTGGCAGAGTGGCTTTCCATTTCTGGTAAGCCTCATCCAGTGCCTTATCGGCGGCAGCCTTTTTGGCTGCTGCTTCGGCTGCATTGGTAGGCTCGGTGACTTTGTTGGCATCGGCTCCATGCACAGGGCTGAGGCCGACGACGAGCATGAGCCCGGCGAGGACGATGGAATACTTGCGTGAGTTGGTCATACGACTGAAGAGGTTACGGCAAGGCTTCTCCACGCGCCGCTTCCAGCAAGGTATACCAATGTTCCCGGGAGAGGTTTACAGTCAGGCAATTCACCGAGCTGTGGATACGTGCGGGGTTCGCGGAGCCGACGATCGGCACGATCTTGCTGGGATGCTTGAGCAACCACGCCAGCGCCAGAGAGGCCCGGGTGACCCCCATTTCCTTGGCCATTTTATCGAGCGCGGCCAGAATATGGGCAGGCTCGTATTTTTTCTGACCGGGTAGAAGACTGTGGGCGCCATCGGCGAGCAGACCTGCGCCCAAGGGGCTCCAGGCCATCGGCGTCATGCGCTGGGCGAGACATTGATCGAGCGTGCCATCGGTGAAGGCGGCGAGCTGCGTGAGGCTGATCTCCATCTGATTGCTCATGATGGGGAAGGGCAGAGCGGCCTGGAGCATCGCGACCTGCGAAGCGCTGAAATTGCTGACGCCGAACTCCTTCACCTTGCCGCTCTGACGCAACTTGCTGAAAGCGTGGGCCACTTCATACGGATCGCACAGCCAGTCCGGGCGATGCAATTGATAGACATCAATGGTCTCGACGCCGAGGCGTTGCAGCGAGGCATCGCAGGAGCTCAGGATGTAATCCTTGCTGAAATCATAGCGCACGGGAGCGCCCGCCGGTTCGCCGGGCTTGCGGATGCCGCACTTGGTGGCGATGACCAGTTTCTCGCGCAGGCCCTTCACTTCCTTGAGCACCCGGCCAAAGGCGATCTCTGAGTGGCCGCTGCAATAGATATCGGCATGATCGAAGAAGGTGAATCCGGCATCGACGGCAGCGAGGACGGCTTCACGGGCAGCGGCGTAATCGGCTTCGCCATTTTCGGCGATCCGCCAACAACCATAGGAGAGCCGCGAGACACGGATAGAGCTGGGACCTAGAAGGATGCTTTGCATACGTTGATTTATGTGCGTAGTTAAGCTCTCTTAAGCGAATCCGAAAAGGGAAAAGCGGTGCCGAGATTAATAGATGAGCAGCAGCGAACAGTCGAAGCAGATACGTGGTTTCATCCCCTATATCATCGTGGGGCTGCTTTTTCTATTCGTCGGACAGGTGATCGTGGGGGTGTTCACTGGGGAAAGTAGCAAGCCGGGAGTGGTTTGGGAAACTTATACCGAAGCCGCATTTGCCGCTGCCCTGAAGCAGAACAAACCGATCATGATCTATTTCGCAGCGGACTGGTGCGGGCCTTGTCATAAGTTGCGACAGGAAACTTTTACTGATGAGGATGTACGTTCCGAGGCTGAGCGATTTATCCGGTTCAAAGTGGATCTGACGAAACCGGAGGGTGAAAATGCCAAAGCGGGCGAGAAGTATTCAGTAAGTGCTTTGCCTACGGTGGTGTTCGTGGGAGCCGATGGTAACGAGCGCATCCGCATCCGCTTGATGGGCTTTGAAGAAGCGGCGCGTTTCCGGCAGCGGATGAAGGCTGTGCCGTGATCACCCTTCCGCTTGTGTTTTTGTGGCTGTGGGGCAAGCTGCGGCGCGTTGAACATTAACCCGCTTAAAGCGATTTTCTGCTCGCGCGGCACCCTGGCAATTCTGGTGGGTGTGGCGCTATCGCTGGCATTTCCGCTGGCGCACTTCGTGGTGCTGGCGTGGATATTGCCCGGACTGGCCCTGCTGGTGGCTTCTGGTGCAAAAACGGGTAAGCGACGTTTCCTCTATGGCTGGCTGTTCGGCTTGGGCTTCAATCTGGCCTCGCTCTACTGGTTGTGGTTCATCCCGGTGACGTTCTTTCCCATCTTAGGCTGGCTGGCCTTGTCGGCGTGGCAGGCACTCTATTATGCGGTGTGGGTGTGGCTTGGCCTGCGATTAGCCCCGGAAGGAGTTTTTCAAACGCAGAAGAAAGAGCAGGGCATCGGCTCGGCCTGGTATCAGCGCGCTTTGTGGGCACTTTTGTGCGCGGCCATCTGGGTGGCTCTGGAGATGATCATGGCGCGGGTGCTCAGCGGTTTTCCCTGGCTCACGCTCGGTGTCTCGCAATACCGGATGACGCCGCTTATTCAGATCGCTTCATTCACAGGCGTATATGGCGTGTCTTTCCTGATTATCTGGTTTTCGGTGTCGTTACTGAACGCAATCCACATCATCCGCCAGCGGCAAATCCGCATGTGGTCCTGGCTGGGGGAAATGGTTTTGCCTTTTTGTGCCGTATTGTTCGTTTGCTTCGCCGGTCTGGATTTAATGTTGGGTTCACCAGTGAATTCGGTGCAGAAGACGGTGAAGTTCGCCCTCATCCAGCCGAGTATCCCGCAGACGGTGAAGTGGGATGCGGAACAGAATAAGATCGCCTTTGAAAAGGTGTTGGAGCTTTCCCGGTTGGCGCTGGAAACGAAACCCGATGTGTTGCTCTGGCCGGAGGCGGCCACGCCGGGCCTGTTGCGCTATGATGAAGAGCTCTTGCGGACCGTTACGCAATTGGCCGCCCAGCATAAGGTCTGGATCATCCTCGGCGCGGACGATGCGGAGGCGAACACCGCCACGCCCGATCCGAATGACGGGTTGTATTACAACAGTAGCTTTCTCGTGTCTCCCGAGGGCGGAATCGTGGCCAAGCATGATAAGCAGCGGTTAGTGATCTTCGGCGAATACGTCCCCTTGGCGAATGTATTGCCGTTCTTGAAATGGTTTACCCCGATCGATGGCGGGTTTACGCCCGGCAAAGACCGGACGCCATTTGAGCTCAAGGAACTGGGCATCCGGGCCTCCATCCTCATCTGTTTTGAGGATATCTTTCCGCATTTCGTGCGGCAGGGGGTTACCGATGATGTGAACCTGCTCATCAACCTCACGAACAATGGCTGGTTCGGGGAGAGCGCGGCCCAGTGGCAGCACGCAGCTAATGCGATGTTCCGCGCGGTGGAAAACCGGCGGACCTTGATCCGGTGCTCGAATAACGGCCTGACTTGCTGGGTGAGCCCCTTGGGACGCCAAACTATCTCAAACTTCGGGGATGGGGATGTCTATCGGAAAGGGTTCGATGTGCTGGAGATACCCATCCAGCAATTACCAACCACTTTTTACACCCGGCAGGGGGATGTCTTTGGTTGGGCCTGCGTGAGCGCCTTTTTAGCTACCCTGATGGCCTTTTGGCGGAATAAGAATAAATCTTGAAACCAAATAGCCACCCGATAGCGTCTAGCCCCACAGAACAGTTAAATAACACCGAAAATGAAATCGCTCAAATCACTCGCTCTTGTCGCTGCCCTCAGCTTCATCCCGGCTTCCATGGCTCTGGCCGAAACGACGGTCAAGCTCAGCAACGTTCACCTCTGCTGCAATAGCTGCGTGAAAGGCATTGAAGCCTCCGTCGGCAAGGTGGAAGGCGCCAAAGTCACGGCGGACAAGGATGCCGGCACGGTGACGATCACGGCTCCGGATGACGCGATCGCCAAGAAGGCGGTCGGCGCCGTGGCGAATGCCGGTTATTACGGCAAGTCTGACAACGCCAAGATCAAGTTAGGTGCCCCCAAGGCTTCTGACGAGAAGGTTGAGTCCGTGAAGGTCACGGGACTGCACCTCTGCTGCGGCAAATGCGTGAAGGCGTTTGATGCCGCGGTCATGAAGGTGGACGGCGTGAAGGGTCACGACGCCGCCGACAAGGCCAAGTCCGCCACGGTCACCGGCAACTTCAGCCCGAAGGCGCTGATCGCCGCCCTTAACGAGGCCGGCCTGAACGCCAAGGTCCCGGCTCCCAAGAAGTAATATTTCTCTAATATTTCGCGAAAAGCCCGGACGACCAGTCCGGGCTTTTTCCATGTCTGGGACGGGTTATCGCCGGGTGGTATGGTTGCCGTAACCGGATTGTAACTTTCGACATTGGCGGGGCGGGGTATCCTTGGCACACTGGTTTTTGCCTTAACTATCTGGGTATGAGCGGGAAATACGGTCCACAACATTTTATCAACCGGGAGCTGAGCTGGCTGGAATTCAACCAGCGGGTGCTCGATGAAGCCTTGTATCCGGGTAATCCGCTGCTGGAGCGGATCAAATTCTTCTGCATCACGAGCTCGAATCTGGATGAGTTCTTCGAGGTGCGAGTGGCGGGGCTGAAGCAGCAGATCGAGTCCAGCGTGGTCACACGTAGCATTGATGGACGGACGGCATCCGAGACCTTCCGGGATGTATCCAAGCGGGTCCGGAAAATGGTGCAGGCGCAGTATAAGTGCTGGCGGGAACAATTGATGCCTGAGCTGGCCTCCGTGGCCAAGATCCGCTTTCTCGATATCAAGAAGCTGGATAAGGCGGATGCCACTTGGCTGGAGGATTATTACCACACCAAGGTGCGCCCGGTGCTGACCCCCTTGGGACTGGATCCGGCACATCCTTTTCCGCAGCTACTGAACAAGTCGCTGAACATCATGGTGCAGTTGGAGGAGTCCCGTCATGGAGAGCTGCGCACCCGGATGGCCATCGTGCAAGTGCCTCGCATCCTGCCCCGGTTGGTGCGTCTGCCCCGGCAGGATTCCCGGCAAGATTTCATCTTTCTCGGCAAACTTATTGGGCATTACTTGAGCGACCTTTTCCCAGGCAACCAGTTACTGGGCCATTGGCTGTTCCGGGTCACTCGGAATAGTGAGCTGTATATCGATGAGGAAGATTCCTCCAGCCTCCTTAAGGCAGTGGAGAACGAGCTGCACAACCGGCGCAAAGGCGCGGCTGTGCGACTCGAAGTCGAGACGGAGTGTCCGCCGGAGATTCGCAATCTGCTGACGGACGTCCTGAATCTGGAGGAGGAGGATGTCTATGTGATCGACGGGCCGCTCAACCCGACCCGGCTCATGGCGATCTATGAGGGCGATCACTCTCCGGAGTTGCGGGATGCGCCGGTGGTGGCGCCCGTGGCCGCCCTGCTGAAGAATCAGGAAGACATCTTCGCGGCCATCCGGGAGCGGGACATCATGCTGCATCATCCATATGAGAGTTTTGACAGCGTGGTGGATTTTCTGAACCAGGCCGCGCAGGACCCCAAGGTGCTGGCCATCAAGATGACGCTGTATCGCACGGGTGGTGATCGCCGGGTCGTCGGTCCGTTGATGGATGCGGTGCGCAACGGCAAGCAGGTGACGGCGGTGGTGGAGCTCAAGGCACGGTTTGACGAGGCGAACAACATAGAGTGGTCGCGCCGTTTGGAAGAAGCCGGTGTGCATGTGGTATATGGTCTCGTGGGCTATAAGATACATTGCAAGACCTGCCTGATCGTGCGGAATGATGAAGATGGCATCCGCCGTTACGTGCATCTCTCCACGGGCAATTACAATGCCACGACTTCGCGCTTTTACACCGATATCGGCCTGCTGACCTGCCAGCCTGATTTCGGTGAAGATGCTACGAATCTTTTCAATCTGTTGACCGGTGTGTGTCAG
>JAURFH010000020.1 GCA_030834415.1 Verrucomicrobiota bacterium
CCAAGGAAGCGACGCGCAAGGTCCTGACCGTGGCGGAGCTGACGGGGGAGATCAAAAAGACGCTGCAAAAGCAGATCGGCACGATCTGGGTGACGGGGGAGATCACGAATCTGCGGGCGCAGGGCTCAGGGCACATGTATTTCACGCTGAAGGATGCGGCGGCGCAATTAAGCTGCGTGCTGTTCCGGGGTGAGGCGAAGGATGTCCGTGATGCCCTACGTGACGGGCAAAAGGTGGTGCTGAACGGGGACCTTACAGTCTATGAGCCGCGTGGGCAGTATCAGTTGCGCGTCACCGCTGTGGAGTTACAAGGCATCGGGGCGTTGCAAGTGCAGTTCGAGAAACTGAAGCAGAAGCTGGCGGCGGAAGGACTCTTTGCCCAAGAGCGCAAGCGAGAGCTGCCACGCTTTCCCCAGCGCATCGGCATCGTCACTTCGGCAACGGGGGCGGCCATCAAGGATGTATTGCACGTCATCATGCGGCGTGATCCGGGACTGGAGATCGTGCTGGCACCCTCGCGCGTGCAAGGAGCTGGAGCGGCAGAAGAGATCGCCGAAAGTATCGAGCACCTGAACCAATGGAGCGCCGCCCAAGAGCCAGGTAAGAGACTGGACCTCATTCTCGTCACTCGCGGTGGTGGCAGCTTGGAAGATTTGTGGGCGTTCAACGAGGAGCCGGTGGCACGCGCCATCTTTGAGAGTTATTTGCCGGTGGTCTCTGCGGTGGGGCATGAGATCGATTTCACCATCAGTGATTTTGTGGCGGACTTCCGTGCGGCCACGCCCAGTGCTGCCGCTGAGATACTCACCGCCGAAGCGGTGCTGGCCCGCGAGTTAGTGTTGCGCTCCCGCCAACGGTTGACGCAACTCGCCCGACGTCAGCTCAACGAACAGCTCGATGAATTGGACGCGCTGAATGGCCGGCTCGCCCGGGTGCATCCGCGTCGCAAGCTGAACGAAGCATTGCAGCGGCTGGATGATCTGCAGTCCTCTCTCATCCGCTCGGCCCGCGTGCAATTGCGCGAACATCAAGGCCGCTTCGTCAGTCTGGCCCAACGGCTCGGCCAGATACGTCCGGGCACCCAGATCAAGAAGCGCCGGGATACGCTCACCCAGACGGAACGACGCTTGCGTGAACTGGCGCGGCATCAACTGGAGCGGTTGGAATCCCGTTTGCAGCAGGTGGAAGGCAAGTTGCGTTTGCTCGGCCCGGAGAATGTGCTCCAACGCGGCTATTCCATCACCATGGATGAGACCTCCGGTGAAATCATCCGCGATGCGGCGAAGGTGAAGGCCGGGCAGAGACTGAAGACGCGGGTGAAGCACGGGGAGATCAGGAGCAAGGTGGAGTAGCCATCGGCAAAAAGGCTCTTCTTTTCACTCAAGTTTGCGACCGAATTTCTTAGCAGGGGGCATTTGCCCCGCTGGAATTCTTCCTGTACAAGGATGGCGACATGGCGTTTGAGTTCACATTTTTAGGGTCAGGCACCTCTCAGGGTGTGCCGATCATCGGCAAGGATTATCCGCCCGAGTACCTTGCGAACCCCAAGAATCACCGGTTGCGCTCCGCCATCTATGTGGCAACGGATGAAGTAAAGATCGCCGTGGATACGCCACCCGATTTCCGCACCCAAGTCCTGCGGGCAGGTATCAAGTGGCTGGATGCCGTGCTCTTCACGCACTCACACGCGGATCACATCATGGGCCTGGATGATTGCCGTCGCTTCTGCGATATGCGCGGCGGGGCGTTACCCATCTATGCGAGCCCGGCCACGATGGCGGATCTCAAGCGCGTGTATGCCTACGCCTTCCATGAAGGTCCCTGGCACAAGACGTATTTCATCCCGGAGCAACACATCGTGGAGGGGCCATTCCAAGTCGGTGATCTGCGCGTGACGCCGTTTGATCTCCCGCACGGGCGGATGACGACTTCCGGATTTTTGTTTGAACAAAACGGCCGCAAAAAGCTCGCCTACTTCAGCGACTGCAAAGAAGTTCCCGCTGAAGCCATCGAAGCCGTGCGTGGAGTGGATGTGGTGGTGCTCGATGCTTTGCGAAAAGAGCTGCACTGGACGCATATGTGTCTGGACGAGGCGTTGACGACGGCGCGGCGCATCTGTGCGGGGCGGACTTTGCTCACGCACCTGACGCATGATTACGACCACGACATCGATCAGGCGGAACTTCCGCCCGGCGTGGAACTGGCGTATGATGGTTTGAAGATATCAATCGAAGGTTAACCTATGTTGCAACGTCTGCTGAAACTGCTGTTGCTCTCCGCTCTCCTCTGTGGAAGCGGTCGGGTCATGCGTGCGGATGACGGCTCTGAGGTGGTGGTCGTCTATAACAACCGCTCGGCGGAGTCCAAGCGGGTGGCCGAGTATTACGCGGAAAAGCGTCAGGTGCCGAAAGAGCAGCTTATTGGGTTGCATCTCTCAAAGGAAGAGATCATCACGCGCGATGATTACCGTAAGGAACTGGAGGAGCCGCTCTGGAAAGCCCTGCTCGCGAAGAAGCTCATCACCCTGCGTGACGATGCGGATGATGCCAAGCTGACCATGCCATCAGTCGCCACGGCGAAAATCCGTTATGCGGTGCTGTGCTACGGTGTGCCGTTGAAGATCTCCAAACAGGCCGACCTGAACGAGGCGGGCGTGGACCAGATCCCAGCCCCGTTGCGCGAGAACTACGCCGCCATCGACAGCGAGCTTGCGCTGTTGCCGATGAAGACGCGCACCATGCGTCTCACTGGGCCGCTGAACAGCCCGTTCTACGGCACAACGAATGCCGCGCAGCTCAATCCTACGAATGGATTGCTCATGGTGACGCGCTTGGACGGACCGAGCGAAGACATCGCCAAAGGGCTCGTGGACAAGGCGCTGGAGGCAGAGCGGGATGGGCTATGGGGACGCTCATACATCGACCTGCGGAACATCAACGAGGGTCAATACAAACAGGGTGATGACTGGATCAAACTGGCGAGCGAAGTCACCAGCAAGTTGGGTTGGGAAACTATCGTGGACAAGAAACCGGAGACATTCCCGCGCAGTTTTCCCATGAGCCAGATCGGTTTTTACTTCGGCTGGTATGATGGCAATATCTCGGGGCCATTCACCTGGGGAGAGACGGAGTTCATGCCGGGTGCGTTTGCCTATCATCTGCATTCTTTCAGCGCGGACTCGGTGCGTTCCGCCACGCAGAACTGGGTAGGGCCGCTACTCGCCCGCGGTGTCACAGCTACGATGGGGTGCGTGTATGAGCCTTACCTCGGCGGCACCCCGGATGTGGGGACTTTCGCCGTGCGGTGGTTGCATAACCGCTTCAGCTTCGCGGAAGCAGCGTATGCTGGGTCACCGGTGCTGTCCTGGCAGACTACGGTGATCGGCGATCCGTTGTATCGCCCCATGGGCAAGTTGCCGCAGGTGCGGCATGCGGAATTGCTGACAAAGAACAATCCGCTGATCGAGTGGTCGCATCTGAAGATCATCAATCTGAATCTGGCGAACAAAACCAGCCCCACCATGATGATCACGTATCTGGCGCAAACCCCAGAGACACGCACCAGTTCCGTGCTGCAGGAAAAACTCGGCGATCTCTGGCTCTTGGAAAAGAAGCCCGAGGATGCACTTAAAGCCTACACCACCGCCCTCGACCTGAAGCCGACGAAGAAACAGCAACTGCGCCTGCTATTCGCACAGGCGGAGATATTGGACGGAATCGACGACAAGGCGGGTGACGCGGTGGATGTTTATCTCAAGATTGAAAGCACTTACCCTGACTATCCGGACATGACTGGGCTTTACCAAAAGCTGCTGCCACTGGCGCAGAAGGCCAAACGCGATGAAGTGGTGGAAAAGTGCAAGAAGGCTTTAGAGAAGAAGCCCTGAGTTAAAAAGCTTTACCTCGCCGCCCGCTGCTTGCTGCCCGCCGTGATCGACTGATCATTCGGCGTGTAGTACGCGATGTAGCCCAGCATCATCTCGTCATACGTTTGCTGACCCCAGCGCACCGTCTTGTTCGGGTCCGGGTTCGCCGGATTGCCCGTGCTGTTATCGAACGCCATCGTCACCTTCAACGTCGTGCCTGCCGGAATCGTGACCGGCTCCGCCAAGCGATACATGAGCTGCCAGTTGAAATCATACCGCGGGATATCCAGCAACGTGCGCGTGCTGCCATCCGCGTAGATCGCCTCGTACTTCGCCGCTTTGCCGCGCAAGTGCATGTGCGGCATGAACTGGAAAATATGCGCATCGAACGGCACCTTGATCTGCGCCGTCTCGATGTGGTTCGCCGCGCCCGGCGGGATGCTGATGAACGGATTCGAGATGCCCGCCACTTGCACGATGTGTTGCGGCTCTTCCTTCGCGAAGATCACACCCACGCGGATCTGATCCGTCGTCGCCTTGCCGGTCGGCGTGTAGTGGATCTGGAAATGCAACCTCGAACCCGCCGGTAATTTCTTCGCCATGCCCGTGGGATACACCTGCCAACTATTACCTGGCACATACGCCGCGAAGAATCCGTTACGCTCCGCCCGCTCGTCATCAAA
Source organism: Verrucomicrobiota bacterium (assembly GCA_030834415.1). Taxonomy (GTDB): domain Bacteria; phylum Verrucomicrobiota; class Verrucomicrobiia; order Limisphaerales; family JAEYXS01; genus JAEYXS01. The sequence goes on from JAURFH010000020.1 coordinate 4,549, forward strand.
GGCATCCGAGCCCCCATTCTTCGGTGGCCGCACGAACACCAGCACATGATGCACCGCCTCGCGCGCCGTCGGCTGCACCTCGAAGCCCTGCACCCACTTATCCTCCGTGAGACCCGTCTCCACCGTGATGTTCTGGTACGGCATCGTGCCCGTGGCCTTGATGGCGATGGGCTGCGGGATCTGTACCACCATGTCCGGCTTGCCGATCATCCAGTCCTTCGAATACTTACGCGGCAACGGTGCATCGGCGATATTCCCCACCGGCTTGTCGCTCTCCAACCAAGCGAGCAAATCCGCCTTGTCCTGCTCGGAGAGCGAACGGTCATTCGCCCACGGCGTGATCTCGCCGTGCTTCACAGGCGTGGCAAACCACGGCGGCATCACATCCCGCGCCACCTGCTTGCGGATCATGCCTGCGTGCGCCTTCACCTGGTCATACGTCTCCAAAGCGAACGGTGCCACCCCACCATCATGATGACACTCCGCGCAATTGTTCTGCACGATGCGCGCGATCTGGTTGTGATACGTCAGGTTCTTCGCGAGCGGCTTGACGTCCGCTGATTCCAGCGCGCAACCCGGCGCCGTCGTCGCGGCGATCGCCGGTTCATTCCCGGCGAGCACTGCGTTCAAGGCATCCACCACATACGTCTCTTGCGCTTCGTTCTTCGAGTAGCCGAGACCGTATTGATCATCCACGGCACCGCGATAGACGACCGTACGCGCGGCATCCACTACCAGCACTTCCGTCGTTGAACGCGCCGCGAGCGCCTTCACCAACGTCTCATCCTTATCCAAAACATAACGTCCCTTGAACCCATGTGCCTTGATGTCGTCCTTGATGCTCGCTGGCGAATCCGTCTCGGTCGGATTCAGGTAGAGGAACACGACGCCTTTGCTCGCGTACTCTTTTTCCAGCTTCGCGAGCGTCGGTGCATAGCGCTTGCTCACCGGGCAGGACGTCGTGGTCATCGCGATGACCAATGCCTTGCTGGATTTGTAATCACTCAACTTGCCCGATTTCCCGTTCACATCTGTGAACGCCACATCCGGCACCATCCGGCCCACGCCGATTTCGCTGCCCTTCAAAAATTTCGGCCCCTCGCGCGGCGATTCCTTCGCCACCACCGGCGTCGCGCTCTTGGACTTCCCGCTACGCATCGCATTGATGTTGGCCAACACCGATTGCGCCTCCTCCAGTGTCACCGACCCGTTACTATCCACATCCAGTTGCTCGAACATCTCCGGACGCGGGATCTCATCGCGTGACAACTTCCCGTCGCCATTGCGGTCCAGCATCTTGAAGAGGCCGTCACCCCGTGAGTTACCCGCGCGGGCGATCTTCTTCATCGTCTTGGTGTATTCCTTGACCTCCTCCAGCGCCACGATACCGTCCTTGTCCTTGTCCAGCTGCGCGAACCACGCCTTGTCCGTCAATTCCTGCGGCGTCAGCTCGTTGTTCTTGTCCTTGTCCAGCTCGTGGAAACGCTTCTCCAAATCGTCGAGCGATTGCCCGTGCAACGTGTGCCCCGCCACGGCCACCAACCCCGCCACCGCCGTGGTCCACACCACGCCGCGCCACAACCTGCCCGCTTTGTTCAGCTGACTCATACCCCTAGTGACGCCGGAAATTGAATCTGGTTTCATCGAACTCATCCTTTCCCTCACTTTATTTCACTTTCATGCCTCCCAATCTATCAGGGGACCCCGGACAACCGCTGTCCATGACCCCTTTTTTCCTAAATTAATTTTAAAATACAACATTTTAAGGACAAGTAACTTGCAGAAATCACCGCCTTCCCCTCAAAAAAAATCACCTCTTAATTGCAGGTAAAAGGCATTGCAGTCGAAAGAACGCTGAATACTGCAAAAGATGGTAGGGCTGGGTGTCCTGAACCCCGTGCTGAGTAGTCGGGGCACCCGGCCGCTCCTTCCTCAGCCGAGGAACGAGGCCCTACATAACCGCCTCTCGCTGTTCCCTCCCACTTCCCTCCTTCGCAAAAAATCTGTTTTGCTTGTTAACCTTTTCCATCTGCCCGGCATATATATGTGTGAGCTCCATGGACAACAATACTGATGGGCAGATCGTAGCTTTGCTGACCGAGGTTCAGTCACCGCTCAGGTTTTATGTCCAGTCCCTCATGCCGGGGGATCCCAATGTTCAGGATGTGGTCCAGCATGCCAACGCCACCTTGTGGCAGAAACGTGCAGAATTCACCTTGGGTACCAATTTCAAAGCCTGGGCTTTTTCTATCGCCCGCTTCGAGGTGCTGAACTACCGCAAACAGCAGGCCCGCGACGCTCGTTTTGTCTTTCAAGAAGATCTACAGGAGCTATTTGACACCGAGATCGCTGAATATACTGATGAGGGAGACCGGCGGGAGAAAGCCTTGAAGCAATGCCTCGGCAAGCTCCGCGATCAAGACCGCGCGCTGTTGATGCACCGCTATTCCAAGGGCGGAAAACTCGAAGACTTTGCCCAAGAGGCAGGGCGCAGCATCGGGGGGCTGAAAGTCACCTTGCACCGGCTGCGCAGTGCCCTGTTGGAGTGCGTGCAGAAACAACTCAAGAACCCGGAGACAACAGCATGAACTCCAAGGAACGGAACGAACTCATCGATGCCCTCCTCGAGGGGCGTATTTCCGAGGCGGATTTCTTGCGTCTGGAAGCCGAGCTGTCGGTCGATCCGGCTGCCCGGCGTGAATACTATGACCGTTTGCATCTGACCATCCTGCTGGAGAACGAAGCGAAGAACAGTGGATCAGAACCGGCCAAGGTCATTCCCTTTCCGGCGACCAACCAGAACCGATGGTATGTCTTTGCCGCTATGGCAGCTCTCTTCATAGTGCTGCTAGGCATCTGGTTTACCCAGAATTTCGGGACCCAACCACCCATGGTGGTCGCATCTCTCACCACTGAAGAGACCGCCAGCGGTTTTGGCGTGATTACCGCCCAAGCGAACACCGCGTGGAAAGACTCTGCCGGATTGGCCAACGGTGCACTTGTCCGGCAAGGGCTCATGCAACTCACTGCGGGCGTCGCCAGGCTGGAGCTCTTCAGCGGAGTATCGGTGATTGTAGAGGGTGATGCCGCGTTTGAAGTGATCTCCCCCATGGAAATGCGCGTGGCCCGGGGCAAGGTGAGAGTTCGTGTCCCTGAGGCCGCGCATGGTTTCCGCATCCATACCGCGGAAGGTGAAGTCGTCGATCTGGGTACTGAGTTTGCCCTCGCGGTGACCCCGGATAAATCGGAAATCCACGTCATCGAAGGCGAGGTCGAGTGGCATCCCCGTGCCGACAATATGTTCAAGATGGCCAAAGGCGAGGCGGTGTATTGGCAGGCGGACGGACGGCATCAGAAGACCTCGGCGAATCCGGCGGTGTTTGTCGGCACGGATGAGCTAGGTCGGCAACTGGCTTCGTCACAACAGGCGAGAAGGCAGGAATGGGAGCAGGCATCGGCTGCCCTCCGCCATGACGCACGGCTGGTCGCCTACTACCGGATGAACGTGCTGGCCAGTTGGGACCGGGTGATTCCGAATGAATCTTTGGCCGGCGCCGATGGCACGGGCAACGGGGCGATTGTCGCCGCGTCTCGCACTCTTGATCGCTGGGGAAATCCAGAGGGCGCCTTGGGTTTCAGTCCGGCTGGCAGCCGGGTGCGGGTCAGTATTCCCGGCGAATTCGCCTCCCTCACGATGTATTGTTGGGTGAAGATCAACAGTCTGGATCGTCTCTACAATTCACTCTTCCTCACAGACGGGCACAATCTCGGCGCGCCGCACTGGCAGATCACCAATGATGGACGCCTCTTCTTTTCCGTGAAGAAATATGACCGCTCTACGCTCAGCCCGGGCAGCAAGGACAAGTACAACTCCTTCTCCCGGCCCTTCTGGAACCCGGCGTTAAGCGGACAGTGGCTGATGCTGGCGGTCACCTATGATGTGAACGCCCGTCGTGTGACCCATTATCTCAATGGCGAGGTAATCGGCAGTGAAACCATCCCGGATGAATTCCTGGTGGAGAAGGTGAACATCGGCAACGCCTCCATCTGCAACTGGAGCGAACCGGTCTATCGCAAAGACGCCGAGTTCACCGTGCGCAACCTTAATGGCAGCATGGATGAGTTCGCCCTGCTCCGTGCCGCCCTGTCAGAAAATGAGATTCAGGAGATATATCAACATGGTAGGCCGTGATCGCATACGTTCAATAAACCGCTCTCTCGTGCTACCGCTGGTACTGTGTACTCTGGTGCTGGCGCCGCGTCTCAAGGCAGATACCACCGAGGCCGGCCGCCATTTCACGCTCAAAGTTCTGCCCCTCTTGAAGGCCAAGTGCTTTGCCTGTCACGGGGATGATCCGAAAAAGATCAAGGGCAGCCTGAACATGCTGAGCCGTGAAGGCCTGCTCAAAGGTGGCGAGAATTCCTCCAAAGTGCTGGTACCGGGCAAGGCGGAGCAAAGTGATCTCTACATCGCGGTGACTTGGCGAAATGAAGATTTGGAGATGCCGCCCAAAGAAAACGATCGCCTGACTCCCGAACAGATCGAGCTGGTCAAATCTTGGATTAATGCCGGTGCCCCTTGGCCAAATGAAGCCGAGCAAAAGAAACATCGTGAGGAAGAATGGTCCGTCGCCTCCACGGCGGATGGCGTCATCGTCAAGACCAGCGGCGGGCTTGCCGATGAATGGACCTATCGTCGCTATAAGCCGGAAGACATCTGGGGTTATCAACCCGTCAAAAAGCCGGTCATTACTGAGTCGCAATCAAGCAATCCGGTAGATCATTTCATCCGGGCGAAGTTGGCGGCTGTTGGACAAAAGCCTGCGCCCCAAGCCGACCCGCGCACACTTATCCGTCGCGCCACGTTTGATCTGCTCGGTCTGCCACCGACACCGGAAGAGGTCGAAACCTTTTTGGTGGCTTGGAAACAGGACCAGACCAAAGCGTGGGACGCGCTGCTCGATCGCTTGCTGGCCAGTCCCCACTATGGGGAGCGCTGGGCACAGCATTGGCTGGATGTCACCCGCTACGCCGATACCGGCGGCATGGCGAATGATTTCGAGCGCTCAAACATGTGGCGCTATCGTGACTACGTCATCCGTTCTTTCAATGCAGACAAGCCTTACAACCGCTTCGTGTTGGAGCAATTGGCAGGCGACCAGTTGGCCGATGCCTCCGTCCGCAAACGGTTGGGAAATGAACAGGAAGTCGCGAAGCTTCGCCAGACCGGGGACTACAATACGGATGAGGCAGAGTGGATCGTGGCCACCGGCTTCTTGCGCATGGGTCCATGGGACAATGCCATGGTGAAGGACGAAGAGGCGCGCCAGATTTACCGGGACGACCTCGTCAATGCCATCGGCCAGACCTTTATCTCCACCCCCTTGCGTTGTTTCAAGTGTCACGACCACAAGTTCGATCCCTTGCCCACGCGCGACTACTATCGCATCTATGCCGCCATCTCGGGCACTCAGATGGCCGAGCGTCCCTTGCGCTTTCTGCCTGATGAAAAGCGTGATGGATTTGCCGAAGGCCAGGCCTTTGTCGAGCGCATGCTGAATTTCGCGAAGACCGAGAAACAGAAGATCGTGGACAAACGCGAGACCGCAGCGCGTGCGTGGTTCAAGGAACACGGCTTGGAATACAAATCTGAAGAGGCGCGCAAAAACCTTCCTGACGAAGAGAAGCCGGCCCGCGCGGTAGGCTTGGATTACGTGGAAGAAGGGCAGCTCAAAGTGCGCGAACAGGATGAATGGATCTGGGAGCGCGCCTTGGAGCGTTATCAGCCGATGGTGCAGAGTGTTTATGACGGACCGGATCCCAAGCTGAATTTTAAGAGTGCCCGCAATCTCCGGATGCCCAAGGTCATCAACATCAGCTGGCGTCCGGAGACGCACATACTTATGGGCGGCGCTATCGAGGCACCTGGTGACAAGGTGCAACCCGGCGTGCTCAGTGCGGTCGGGATTGCGGTGAGCACCGAATTGGGTGACCCGTTTGTATTGCCCGATGATCTGACCAATCGCCGTTTAGGGCTCGCCCTTTGGATCGCAGACGCACGCAATCCCTTGACCACCCGCTCAATCGTCAACCGCGTGTGGCAGTATCATTTCGGCAAACCGATTGCCGGGACACCGAATAATTTCGGCGTGAAAGGCTCCAAGCCCTCGCATCCTGAACTGCTTGACTGGCTCACAGCGGATTTCGTGGATCACGGTTGGACGCTCAAGCGTCTGCACAAGCTCATCATGAGTTCCCGGACTTACCAGATGGCCGCCACGCATCCGCAAAGTGAAAAGCTGCTGAATGAAGACCCGAACAATGATTTGTTCGCCTATTTCCCGCATCGTCGTCTGACCTCCGAGGAACTGCGCGATGCGATTCTCAGCATCACGGGCGAGTTGAATCCCAAGATGGGTGGCCTGCCGGTCATGCCGGAGATAAATATGGAAGTGGCCTTGCAGCCGCGCATGATCCAGTTCTCCCTGGCGCCCGCGTATCAGCCTTCCCGCACTCCGGCAGAACGCAATCGCCGGAGCATCTACGCCTATCGCGTGCGCGGTCAGGCGGATCCGTTCATGGAAGTCTTCAATCAACCGAACCCGAACGAATCCTGTGACCTGCGCGATTCCGCCGCCGTATCGCCCCAGGCGTTCACCATGATGAACAGCGACCTGATCACTGACCGGGCCATCGCGTTTGCCCTTCGGCTTGAGAAAGCGACAACCACCTTGGAGCAACAAGTCGATCGGGCATTCAAACTCGCACTCAATCGACCACCGACGGACGTCGAATCACAACGCATGACCGCCTATGTTCGACAAATGCAGGACTATTATCGCGGCATAAAGGTGGCCCCGGTGACGTATCCCACACGCGTTACCCGTTCTCTGGTCGAGGAATTTTCCGGCAAGATTTTCGAGTATGAAGAGATACTGCCTGTCTTTGAAAAATACGTTCCCGATACGAAGCCTTCGGATGTGAGTTCAGATACCCGTGCATTGGCGGACCTCTGCCTCGCGTTATTCAATACGCATGAATTCTCCTACCTCTATTAAGCAGCCATGAAACATCCCATTTGCTCACGCCCAGTATCGAACGCCTTCACGCGTCGTCAGTTCTTTCATGGTCTAGGTGCCACGCTCGGTTCACTGGCCTTCACCAATCTGCTGGCCCATGAAGGGCTGGCGGCCTCAAACCCGCTTGCCCCCAAAAAGCCGATGTTCCCGGCCCGCGCCAAGAATGTCATCATGCTCTTCATGGAGGGTGGTCCGGGACACATGGACACCTTTGATCCCAAACCGAAACTCAGCTCCCTGCACAAGACCGAGTCGAAGTTGAAAGAGGGTCAGGAGACCGGTTTCAAATTCTTTGTCGGCAGCCCGTTCGGTTTTCAGAAGGCCGGACAATCCGGTGTCGAGATGTGCGATCAGTGGAAGTATCTGGCCGATCCGTTCGTAGCCGATGAGCTGTGCAACTACCGTGGTTGCCAGGCCGAGTCACTGAATCACCCGGAGGCCTTGTATCACATGAACACGGGTAGCCGTCTTGGTGCTGATCCCGCGCTCGGGGCTTGGGCGACTTACGGCTTGGGGACAGTCAATCAGAACCTCCCTGGCTATGTGGTGATGACTGAACTCGCCTTCCCGCAAGGTGGAGCGCGTAATTGGAGCAATGGCTTCCTTCCGGCAAACTTTCAAGGCACACGCCTGCGTTCCGAGGGTTCGCCCATCCTTGACCTCAATTCACAGCCGTTCAAATCACGTGAGCACGAACGCAAGTTTCTGGATGAACTGGCCTTCCTGAATGAACACCATGCGGCTGCACATCCGGAGCATCGCGATCTGGCGGCGCGGATGGACACTTATGAACTGGCCTATCGCATGCAGATGGAGGTGCCGGATGTGATCGACCTGAAGGGCGAAACCGAAGCCACGCGCGAGCTGTATGGCATGAATGACAAAGACACGGCGACCTTTGGCCGCCAATGCCTGCTGGCCCGTCGGCTCGTCGAGAAAGGTGTCCGCTTTGTGCAGATCTTTAGTGGCGGCTGGGACAGTCATGACTATCTCGAGCGCGCCCATAGCGAACGCATCCGCAGTGTGGACCGGGGCATGGCCGCATTGATCCGTGATCTCAAACAGCGTGGCATGCTGGATGACACGCTAATCATCTGGACTGGTGAGTTCGGCCGCACCCCGGATAACAACAAGCGTGGCGGCGTCTATTCACTCGGGCGCGGTCACAATAACAAGGCCATGACGATGATGCTCGCGGGCGGCGGCGTGAAAAAAGGCAGCATCGTAGGCGCTACCGATGAACTGGGTTCAAAAGCGGTGGATGTGGTACACCCTATCCGGGATTTCCACGTCACCCTGCTTCACCTGCTCGGGCTGGATGACAACAAACTCACTTACTACCATGCAGGCCGCTACAAACAGCTCAGCCAATTCGGCGGCCAGGTGATCAAGGAACTAATAGCCTGAGCGGTGAAATCTGGATGGCGCATAGTTGCGAAAGCCTTCGCTTATGGTTTTAGATGCTCCTTAAACCACTCCACCTCCACCTTCGTCGCTTCAGCGAAGCCTTCCTTATAGACGCCGTAGTGCGTGATGCCCTTGATGACATGCAGCTTCGTCGGCACACCGCGTTTCACCAGTTCATCCCGCACCCGTTCCACCGTGGTGTTGCTGCTTAGCTCCTCGTTCTCCGCCACCACGAAGAGCGCGGGCACCTTGATCTTCGCCGCGGCTTCGATCGTGTTGTAGCCGATGCTCTTCGCCGGGTTCACCCGCATCTGCTCATACGTCGCCATCTTGCCCGTCATCTTCCCGGTCTCGATCGGCACCGGCTCAATCTCGCCACGCGCCTGCTTGGTGAGCTGGTCATAGAGGCGCAGCTCGGCCTGCGGCGGACGCGCCTGCATGCCCGGCACCTGCGCCACCACGCATTTCACGCGCGGATCATTCCCCGCCATCCACGTCACCAATCCGCCGCCATAGCTGCTGCCCCACAATCCGATGCGGTCCTTGTCCACATTCGCCTCGCCCACCACAAACGCGATCGCCGCGCGGATATCCTCCGTCTGGTCCGTGTAATTCATCTGCCAGCGCAGCGCCTTCACCTTGAGCGTCAGCTCGTTCTGGGCATCCGGTTTGCCCTGCGGCTCCACCGCCATCAACTGGCTCTCGCTTTGACCCCAGCCGCGATAATCGAACGCCAGCACGATGAACCCGTTCGTCGCCAGCAACGGCGCCAGTCGCGCTTGCGTGCCGCCTTTCGTCCCGCCCGTGCCCGCGCACAAGACGATGGCCGGCAAACGGTCCTCCGCCTTCAATCCCTTCGGCAGATACAGATCTCCCGCCATTCGCGTGCCATCGCTCCAGATCTTCACCTCCCGCTTCTCCACCGAATCGGGCAATGCTGGCCGCGCCTGCTTCTTCGCCTGCGCCTGACCACAAGTTGCCGACACCATCAACGCCAATACGGCACAAAAAAGTCGTTTGAAATTTATAAACATAATTCGGGTTCCACCGCATAAGACGGCCACTCCCTCAATAGGTTACAGAAAAAGTATTATCCCCACGCGAGCCATTTAAGAGCGCGGTCACGCATGCGTGACCGCTTCATCACCCGCCAACCAAACATGCTGATACGACCACCTGAGCAGGAAATGTTACCCCCTTCTCCCAAGGGAGAAGGCCGGGATGAGGGGAAAGCAAATTAACTCACATCGCCGACCAATCCGCATAGACCACCCGTTCTGAATCTTTGTCCGTGTATATCAATATCCAGCGAAACGGAGGACCTCGGTGCACAAACATATGCAAAACTTTACCCGCCACAAAATTCGTTTCTTTCCGCGTGCCTCGCATGAGCATGTATTGAGTGTCCGTCAGCACATACACCGGTTTCCCCAACTGTTGCACCACATTGGTGAGAGTCATCCCCGGAACAATCTTCGCCACCTCCTGCTTGACCTGTCGTAATGACCACAAGTGCTGCAACTCGATCAAGCCGATAAAGCCTGCGATCAGCAGTAGCACCACCATCCAACTAGCGGCCAGCAGCTTTAGGAAACGCTGCATAGGAGAATCAGGTTTTGAATGCTCATCCTCAACACTTCGCCGACTTCCGCTTCTTCCCGATGCTTCCATGCTCCTTCACCTTTTGGATATACGCCGGGATATACGGTATCTGGCAGCTATTATTGCCCAAGTCCGCCGTGACCGTCCCGATCTTTTCACCCGCTTTCATCACCTCATCCGTCAACGCCTCCACGAAACTCCCCAAGGCGATCGCGAACGTGTTCATCTGATACCGCACGGCATCCGGTGCTTGATGGATGGTCTTCTGCACCCGTTGCAACAGGGCGCGTAATTCCTCGAGGTCCAGCTCTTCATCGGGTTTCACGGAGACCAGCGCGCTCCACGTCGCCCAGCACGCCGCCGCGATCATCGGTTTCGGCGATTCGATCCACTTCCGCGCCATCGCCAGCCCATGCGGGCTCCCAGCGGCCACCGAGGGCACCGTCGTGCCCGGGAGCGAACCCGCATACGCCTTCTCCACCCAACGTTGCAGATCCTTCTTCGTCATCCGCGCGTCATCGGCGATGAGCCCCGCCAGATACATCGCGTCATAATTGCCCGTGTCATACAGATCGAGCGCGAGCTGGTAATCTCTCTTGATGCGTTTTTGGATTTTCTTCAGCTCGCTGATGGCCACCCCAAAGCACGGCTCCTGCACACCGTGATTATTCATCAATACCTTCTTGTAGCTCGCCTTCCCCAGCGGCTTCAGCTCTACGAGTATTTGTTGAGAAGTTTCAGCCATGGCTTCCGTCTTTCATTTTCGCTGCGGTATCACCGGCAGCACGATGTGTGAGGGATGCTGCTGGTCGTGATAGATCGTGTTCGCGGCCACCACCACGCGGCGATTCTGGTTAAGCGGTTCGCCCGTGTTCGGATTCACATCAAACCGCGGGAAATTGCTGCTCGAGATGTCCACCCGGATGCGATGCCCCTTCTTGAAAACATTGGAGGTCGGGTACAGCTTGATGGTCAACGGATAGACCTTGCCCACCTGCATCAACTTCTCCTCCTGCAATGAATCCCGGTAACGCGCCCGCGTGATGGCATCGCCGATCAACAGCTCAAAACCGTTCGGGTAATACGCGCTTTCCGGATACACATCCACCAGTTTCGCCGTGAAATCCGTGTCCGCCGCCGAGGAAGACACCCACAGGTTCACCTCGATCTCGCCCGTCACCTCCGTGTCTTGCGCCAGCGGCGCGGTTTGGAACACCAGCACATCATTCCGTGCCGAAAGCGGGATGGGATTCGGCCAGTTCCAGAAATTCGTCTGCCCCCGCTGATCCCATGCGCCCGCTACCATGATGCCATCACCGGAGGAAAGCTGCCCGCCGATGGTCGGCACCGGATTTTTCGGATCGAATTGATAGCTCGTGGAGGCCCAACGCGCATCTGCCTTCACCCGTTCCAATCCACCATCCGGCTGCAGGTAGAAGGGCGTGTAAGCGGTTCGCTTCAGCGGCCATTCCTGTTCATCCCGCCAGTAACCGCCATGAAAGAGCTGGCCCTTGTCTGTCTTGTGGCCATCACCCGTGCCCATCACAAAGATGCGCACCTTGCTGGCAAACGGCGCAGCCTTGCCCACTACATTATCCATTCCTTTCAGCCACTTGTCATACCACGCCAGCCGCCACGCCCACTGGTCGCTGATGGCGGCCTCCGCGCCGAACGATACCTGCCCATGCGCAGAACCCGTCTGTTGCCCATGGATCCACGGCCCCATGATCAGATACACCGGGCTCTTCAAGGTATGCGCTAGCGCCGCGTAATTCGCCGTCGTGTTCCCGGCCCACGAATCATACCAGCCGCCCACCAGATACACCGGGATGTCCTGATACTTCTCGGGATAATCCACGATGTTGTTCTGCAACCAGAACGAATCGTTCGCACCGTGGTTCATAGCCTCCACCAGCCAGTCCTCAAATTCCGGCGCGAGCCGCAGCGGAGTCATCCCTTTGCGCAAGGGCAGGAGCTTCAGGTAATCCAGCCGGTTCTCGGCCATCTCTTTCAGGACCGCCGCCTTCGCCGGGTCGCGCGAGGCGCTGCTGCCCCGACCCGCATTGAGCATGATCCAGTTCCAGAACCGCAGCTCGAACGCCCCCGCATGCCGCATGCTCTGGCGGCCGAGATTGGACATCGCATCCACCGGGATGACCGTCGCCAGCTCCGGCGCGTGCTCCAGCGCCAATGCATGCTGCGTGCCGCCGACGTAGGATGTACCAAGCATGCCGATCTTGCCATCCGACCACGGTTGCTTTCCGATCCATGCCGCGCAATCCACCCCATCCCGCCCGTCATCCGTGATCATGTGCCACACGCCCTCCGAGCCATAGCGCCCGCGTGTGTCCTGTGCGATGAAGACATAACCGCGCGCCGCATAAAACTTGCCCGGCGTCGCGTTACCACCCTTGTTGTAAGGTGTGCGTGTCAGGATCACCGGGAACTTCTCCGCCACCGCCGCCCCATCCTTTGCGGGTAGATAGATGTCCGTAGCCAGCTTTACCCCATCCCGCATCGCCACCATCACATTCGTGCGGATGACATACTCATACTCCGCTGGCCGGGCAACCAGTTGGGCGCGAACGCTGCCGGGAACCAGCAACGTAAGGAGGAGCAAAGAGAAAAAGGTTCTGGGCTTCATGTTCAACACAGGTCTGATGACCAGATTTATAAGGCGGGCCGGGCAAGGAACAAAGTTGAAAAGCGACCAAGCGAAGCACTCCCCCTCCAGATTGGACATCCGCCCTTTTTCCCCGCATCTTACGGGTGTGACCAAACCGGCGGCACCAACGCGTTTCCTGCTCTCGCTGTTCCACACTCCTGCAGCGGAGACGTTCACCTGTCATCACAGCGTGATGCGCGCCGGGCATCTCACCGCCGGTCCCGAGCATCACATCGCCCGCGACCAATACCCCGGTCACGAGCTCATCCTCTGCCTGCGTGGTCAGGGCGAGGTGCAAGTGCAGGGCAAGACCTGGCTCGTCAAACCCGGCGATCTCGCTTGGGTAGATTGCTCGCTGCCTCATGCCTACTGGGCGGTGAAAAACGATCCGTGGGAGGTTTACTGGCTGCGCTTCGATGGACCCCAAGGCGCACGCTGGGCGACCAACCTCGCCGTCAAGTCGCACCCCGTCTTCAGCGAACTGCCCTTGCGCACCTACCGCGTCATCTTCGAACGCATATTCCGTCGTCTCGCAGAAACGGATCCCGCCACCGAAGCGTGGCTGAACAGTGACATCGCGGAACTCGTCGCCTGGCTCACCGAATCCCGTCAGGCCAGCGGTCTCCTCTCCGGCGGTGATCACACCATCCCGGAGCGCTTGCGCAAACCGATCGAGACGATGCGCCTGAAATTCTTTCAGCCGTGGCGAGTGCCCGAGCTGGCCACGATGGCGGGCATGAGCCCCTCGCATTTCTTCCGCGTCTTCAAGCAACACCTCGGCACGAGCCCGCATGAATGGCTCCGCCGTGAGCGCATCACGCACGCCAAGCGCCGCCTCATCGAGACGGATGAAGCCATCAAACAGGTCGCCAGCCAATGCGGTTACAGCGACCAGTTTTTCTTCAGCCGCGATTTCAAGCAGGTGACCGGCTTCACACCCACTGAATTCCGTCGTCGCGAACGGGGAATACCGGCCAAAGCGCTCAAACGCTGAAAAAAGGTGGGTGCTTCCACATTTTGTGCCGATGCAGCCGATGGAGCCGATAGAAGGCTAACGGATGACCGAAAAGGATGTCAGGCTGCGGGCATGTTGAAGCAGGAAATAGACATAGCCGACAAGGCCAAGGCCGGAGGAAACCAGGAAGGGTGGGCTGCCACCCGCCATAATCCTCCATGTTCACAAAGAATTTTCTCCATTCCGAAGCGGACCGGATGCGTTAGTATGTCTGGTATTCGCCTGATTATGATTTTGTTGCCTGAAAAAATCGCCCGCTTAACCAGCGCCGCCCTGCTCTGGCTCGTGGGTGCGTGGAGCCTCTCGGCGGCTCCGGTGGACTTCGTCCGCGAGGTTCAACCCATCTTTGCCGCGCGCTGCTATGATTGCCACGGTGAGGCCAAGCAAGAGTCTTCCCTGCGCCTGGACAGCCGCGAGAACACCTTCAAAGGCGGCTACCACGGCCCTGCCGTCGTCCCCGGTGACAGCGCCAAGAGCGTGCTCTATCAGGTCATCACCGCCACGCACAAGGAACTCGACCCGATGCCCAAAAAGGGCGGCCGCCTAAGCGAACAGCAAGTGGCGCTCATCAAGACGTGGATCGATCAAGGCGCCGTCTGGCCGGAATCCGCCTCGGTAAAAGTGGCTTCCACCAGCAAAGAGCACTGGGCCTTCAAAGCCCCCGAGTTACCCGCCTTGCCCAAGGTGAAAAACAAACGCTGGGTGGAGAATCCCATCGATCGCTTCGTGCTCGCCAAGCTGGAGCATGAGAGGATTAAGCCCTCGCTCGAGGCCGACAAGGTCACTTTGCTGCGCCGTCTTTCACTGGACCTCATCGGCTTGCCGCCGACGCCTGCCGAAGTGGATGCTTTTCTCGCCGACCGTTCCAAGGATGCTTACGAGAAACAGGTCGAGCGTTTGCTGAACTCACCGCACTACGGCGAACGCTGGGCCCGCGTGTGGCTGGATGGCGCGCGCTATGCAGATTCCGACGGCTTCGAGAAAGACAAGCCGCGTGATGTGTGGTTCTACCGTGATTGGGTCATCAACGCCTTCAACCGCGATCTGCCATACAACGAGTTCGTCATCGAACAGCTAGCGGGCGACCTGCTGCCGAACGCGACCCAGGATCAACGCGTGGCCACCGGCTTCCTGCGCAACTCCATGATCAATGAGGAAGGCGGCGTGCATCCTGAACAGTTCCGCATGGAGGCGATGTTCGACCGGCTCGACGCCATCGGCAAGAGCATGCTCGGCCTGACCATCCAGTGCGCGCAGTGCCACGACCACAAGTACGACCCCATCGCGCAATCAGAGTATTACCAGCTCTTCGCCTTCATCAATGACAGTGCCGAGGGCAGTATCAACGTCTATTCACCCGAGCAGAATATGCAGCGTGCGCAGCTCCTCGGCGAGATCGCGAAGCTGGAGGAAGACCTCAAGCACCGCACTCCGGATTGGGAAAAGAAACTGGCCGCCTGGGAAACGCAGACCAAAGCCAAAGCCCCGCAATGGACCATACTGCCGCTGGGTAATTCCGGCGACAACGCCCAGCGCTATTATGATTTCCCGGACGGCTCGCTTATGGCCTCCGGTTATGCCCCCACGCGTTTCTCCTCCGTCTTCACCAACACCGTGACTGCTAGGGAAATCCGCGCTTTCCGTCTTGAGATGATGACGGACAAGAATCTCCCTGCTCAAGGCCCCGGCCGCTCTGTGGATGGGCTCTTCGCTCTCACTGAATTCAAAGTGGAAGCCGAAGACGCCGCGAATCCCGGCAAGAAAAAAGCGGTGAAGTTCGTGAATGCAGTCGCCGATTACAGCAACGACAAGCAGACCCTGCCGGAGATCTACCAGGGTGGCTACAAGACAAATGAACTGCGCGTGACGGGTCCGGCCAGCTACGCCATCGACGGCGACAACAAAACCGCATGGGGCATCGATGCCGGACCCGGCCAACGCAATCAGGATCGCACCGCCATCTTCATCGCGGAGGACAATGTCGCTTTCCCGAAAGGCACCAAGTTCACCGTGCAACTGGTGCAACAACACGGCGGCAAGAACAGCAACCAGAACCAGAACCTGAACGTGGGCAAGTTCCGCGTGTCGTTCGCGGGTGAAATCAAAGAAGAGCCCGCGCCGTTGCCGAATCACATCGCCAAGATACTCGATACGCCGCGTGAGAAACGCACGCGCCTCCAACAGGCCGATCTCTTCAGCTACTGGCGCCAGCAAGTACCCGAGTGGCAGGCGACGAATGAACGCATCGCCGCCCTGTGGAAACAACATCCGGACAGCTCCACTCAGATGGTGCTCCAGCGCATGGATGATCCGCGTGACACTTTCCTGCTCAAGCGCGGCGACATCATGAAGCCGGACCGTAAGGTGCAGCCCGGTGTGCCCGCAGTGTTGAATCCGCTGCCAAGGAATGCCGATGGCAGCCGCCTCACGCTTGCGCGTTGGCTGGTGGATCCGAAATCTCCCACCGCCGCCCGCTCCATCGTGAACCGCGTGTGGCAGACCTATTTCGGCATCGGCATCGTGGAGACGAGCGAAGACCTCGGTGTGCAATCCCCCGCGCCGTCTCATCCCGAATTGCTCGACTGGCTCTCCGTGACGTTCATGGATGAAGAGTGGAGCTTGAAGAAGTTGCACCAGCTCATTGTCACCTCGGCCACCTATCGTCAGTCATCCAAAGTCACCCCGGAGCAATACGCGTTGGACCCGAACAACCGTTTGCTGGCGCGTGGCGCTCGTTTCCGCGTGGAGGCCGAACTCGTGCGGGATATCGCTCTCACTGCCAGCGGCCTGTTGAATCACAAAGTGGGTGGACCAAGTGTGTATCCGCCCATCCCGGAATTTCTCATCCTGCCACCCGCCAGCTATGGTGAAAAAGTTTGGGATGAAGAGAAGGGCGACAACCGCTACCGCCGCTCGCTCTATACGTTCCGCTATCGCTCGGTGCCGTATCCCATCTTACAGGCATTTGATGCCCCGAACGGCGATTTCTCCTGCGTACGGCGTGGTCGCTCCAACACGCCGCTTCAAGCACTCATGACCTTGAACGACCCCATCTCCATGGAGGCCGCGCAAGCCCTCGCCCGCCGCGTCTTGCGTGATGGTGGCTCAACCGAAATCAGCCGCCTCGAATACGCCTTCCGCTGCTGCGTCTCGCGCAAGCCGACGAAAGAGGAACTGAAAGAACTCGAAGCTTTGCTGGATAACCAGGTGGCACGCTTCAATGACAAAGACGCCAAGCCTCTGGAGCTGGCGGCGAGCGATGAGATCAAACTGCCTGCCGCACCCAAAGACATCAGTGATGCCCGCCTAGCCGCGTGGACTGCAGTCTCGCGCGTGCTGCTGAACCTGGACGAAACGATCACGAAGGAATAGCCGTATGAATTGCCAATCACATCTTTATCGCGGACAAGACCCACAGGCGGTCAGCCGCCGTTGGTTCTTGCAGCAGTGCGGTGTGGGTCTGGGTTCCATCGCCTTGAACCAGCTCCTCGCTCCCAATGCCAACGCCATGAGCCAGGCGGATGCGACGAATCCTCTCGCCGTGCGTGCACCGCATCACGCCGCGAAGGCCAAGCGCGTCATCTATCTCTTCATGGCCGGCGCCCCTAGCCATCTCGAACTGTTCGATAACAAACCGCAACTGGCGAAGTTCGACGGCACTTTGCCACCTGCCGAGTTGCTGAAGGGCTATCGCTCCGCGTTCATCAACCCGGAGTCGAAATTGCTCGGGCCGAAATTCAGGTTCGCGAAATACGGTCGCAGCGGCGCGGAGCTGTCGGAGATTCTGCCCTACACGGCCAAGATCGCGGATGACATCGCCATCGTGAAATCCATGGTCACGGATGCGTTCAATCACGCGCCCGGCCAGATCATGATGAACACGGGCTCACAGCAGTTCGGCCGTCCGAGCTTCGGTGCGTGGTCCTGCTATGGTCTTGGTAGCGAGGCGAATGATCTGCCGGGCTTTGTAGTGTTCAGCTCGGGTGACAAAGGCCCCAGTGGCGGCAGCTCCAATTACGGCAGCGGCTTCCTGCCCAGTGTCTATCAGGGCGTGCAATTCCGGAACAGCGGCGAACCCGTCCTTTATCTGAACAACCCGAAGGGCGTGGATGAATCGCTTCAGCGCGAATCACTCGACACCTTGAACAAGCTGAACAGCATGCGTCTCGCCGCCACGGGAGATCCCGAGATCGCCACGCGCATCAACTCCTTTGAGATGGCGTATCGCATGCAACTCAGCGCGCCGGATGTCGTGGACATCGCGAAAGAGCCGCAACACATCTTGGACATGTATGGTGCCGAGCCGGGCAAGGCCTCTTTTGCGAACAACTGCCTGCTCGCACGACGACTCATCGAGCGAGGCGTGCGTTTCGTGGAGATCTTCCACGAGGCATGGGATCAGCACGGAAATCTGGTGAACGGCCTGAAGAAGAATTGCAAGAACACCGATCAAGCCAGTGCCGCGCTCGTGATGGATCTCAAACAACGCGGCTTGCTGGAAGACACCCTAGTCATCTGGGGTGGCGAATTCGGCCGCACGCCGATGGTGCAAGGCGGCAATGACGGTCGCGATCATCATCCGAACGCGTTCACGATGTGGATGGCCGGCGGCGGCATCAAGCCGGGCATCACGCTCGGCGAATCCGACGAGCTGGGCTTCAACGCTACGGTGGACAAGGTCCATGTGCATGACCTGCACGCCACGCTCTTGCACCTGCTCGGCTTCGATCACAAAAAACTGACTTACCGCTTCCAAGGCCGCGATTTCCGTCTCACAGATGTGCACGGCGAGATCGTTACGAAGCTGCTGGCGTAATCATCAAGCCAGCCATACTCACCACAAGATGACCGTCAGCTTCTTCGGCCCATGCGCGCCGAGCACCAGGATGCGCTCGATATCGCCCGTGCGGCTGGGACCGGTCACAAGCGAAATCATGCTGGGATAATTGCCGTCGTATTTTCGCTGGATGAACGCAAAGCCCGCCGTGAGATCGCGCACGAGCTGCTCGCGCCGGGCGATGACCACATGATGTGGCGGCAAGACGCTCAAGGCACGTCCACCCGAACTGCGGCTGGTGACGATGAGGCTGCCAGTCTGCGCGATCAGCACATCGCACTCGGTGATGCCCGCATCGCATGCTTCCATCTCGTTCTTGTCGTATCCGCCCCCCGTGAGCAGCTTGGGCAAGCCCAGTGCGGATGCGGCCTTGTCCGTCAATTCACTGCGATGCGTCGCGATCTTCTTCCAGCCTTCCGCCTGGGCGATCTCTTTCAAGATGGCCATGGCCGCGGCTTCATCGGCTGCCTCGCGGAAATCAGTCTTGAGATCAGTCGAGGCGGCACGGAAATGGGCGATCTGCTCTTCGGGTGTCTCGCCCCCGTCCGGCAACCACGGTTTCGCGGATTGCACGGGGCGACCGGGGAACGTTTGGGCGGGCTCATGTCTACCATGTGTGCCGGGATGCGGCGCGGTCAGCGTCAACGCTTCGCGGATGCGGCCTAAAATCTTTTCGCGCTCGGTCATGCTCATTTCCCAGATTTGTTTTTGCGCCACCATTCTTTGAAGCTCTCAGGCGCGACCGGCTGCACATCACGTGTCGCCGTCCATGTGCGCGCCGGATCAAGCTTGGAGCCCAGCACGAACTTGTGCAGCGGCTGGAACATACGGGCGAGTTCCTTGCCCACTTGCCACATACCGGGGCGGTTCGCCACGAAACCGAACACCTTGTAAGCGAACTGCTCCAGTGCCGATGGCTCCTCCTGGCTGGCGTTTCGCCGGTTCTGCAAGAGATGATGATGCAGGTCGATCTTCACTGGGCACGTCTCCGTGCACGCCCCGCACAACGAGGAGGATCCGCTAAGATGCTTCCAGTTCTGCAACCCACGCAGATGCGGCGTGATGACGCTGCCGATCGGGCCGCTGTACGTGGTGCCATACGTGTGACCACCGACGTTGCGGAAGATGGGACACACATTCAGGCATGCACCGCAACGGATGCAGTGCAGGGCATCGCGCTGTTCCGCATCGGCCAGCAGCAGGCTGCGACGATTATCGAGCAGCACCACATGCCATTCCTCCGGGCCGTCTGCTTCGTCTGCCTGCTTCGGCCCGCCATAAAGAGTGTTGTAACCCGTCACTGCCTGCCCCGCACCTGCCGTGGCGAGCATGGGCAGAAAGAGCGCGAGGTCTTCCATCTTCGGTAAAACCTTCTCAATGCCCAACAGCGTGATCATCGTCTTTGGCAAAGCGGCGGTGAGACGCGCGTTACCCTCATTCTCCGTGAGGGAGATCATGCCCGTCTCGGCCACGGCGAAGTTCGCACCCGTGATACCGATATCCGCCTCGATGTATTTCTTTCTGAGCGCCCGCCGTGCGATCATCGTGAGCTCTTCCGGCTCTTGCGTGGGCGCGCTGCCCAGTTCCCTCTGGAAAAGATCGCTGATCTCATCGCGCGTGAGATGCATCGCCGGGAACACGATGTGATACGGCGGCTCTTTGCGGAGCTGCACGATGTATTCGCCCAAGTCGCTCTCCACCACTTCGAAGCCCGCTTTTTCCATCGCGTCGTTCAGATGGATCTCCTCCGAGGTCATCGCCTTCGATTTGATGACGCACTTCGCCTTCTTCTCCGCGATCAGTTTCACGATGATATCGCGTGCCTGCTCACCCGTGCTGGCCCAGTGCACCTTCGTGCCGCGCGCCTCCAGCTTGTCCGCGAATTCCGTAAGATACTTGTCGAGATGATTGATGGCCTCCCATTTCGTCTCGGCGGCTGCCTGTCGTGCAGATTGCCAGTCGCCGAAGGCGGACTTCCGCTTGTCGCGGGCCACTTCGTATTTCTTCAGCGCCGTCTGGATGAGCCCACGATGACGCAAATCCCGCGTGATGACGCTGGCCTGGTCGAGAAATTCTTGTGAGTGACTGCTCATGGTTTAATTGGTCTGCGCGAGCGAACCCGAGCCATAAAGGAAATAGTTGTCGGTCTGGCGGATATCCGTTGTCCAGCCAAGCTGCTGCAACCGCGCGGCCAGCTCCGTCGACTCGTAGAACACTTTGTAGATCTGGAAGGTGCGCCCGTCATTTAGTCGGCGGATATGCGTGGTGGAATCTTTGTCTGGCAACTTATGGTCCGCCGCCATCGATGAACTCGCATGCCGCGAATCCACGAAGAAGAATCGTCCACCGGGCTTCAGACATTTGCGGACGAGATCCCAAAAATAATCGAACTTCTCCGGCGGTACATGTGAGAGCCAGAACCCAAAGAATACCGCATCGTATTGCTCCTTCGGCTCCCACTCGAAGATATCCGCCGCGATACGAGCGACCTTCGGGGACGGCACCCGGGCTGCATTCAGCTCCAACATCTCTGGTGAACCGTCCAGCACCGTCAGGCTGGTCGCCGTGACTTCCAGCTTTTCGCTCCAGATGCCCGTGCCGCCCGCAAATTCCAAAACATCACCGCTGGCTTCGAATGCTTCCAGCGCTGCCGCGACTTCAGCTCCTTCGCTGAACCACTGAACGTTCGCCGCTTCGCC
Source organism: Verrucomicrobiota bacterium (assembly GCA_030834415.1). Lineage (GTDB taxonomy): Bacteria > Verrucomicrobiota > Verrucomicrobiia > Limisphaerales > JAEYXS01 > JAEYXS01. The sequence goes on from JAURFH010000020.1 coordinate 25,853, forward strand.
ACGATCATAACGGCCCAGCCGGAACCACCATTCATCATACTCGCTGGCACGAGCGCAGTAATATGCGAGCTGTTCGCCCAGCGGATCGTTGATGACTTTCGATTCCGTGCTCATGACTGTTGGTTGCCTCCGAGAATCTCAGCGAGGTGGATCGTCTTCAACGGACTGCCTTCGCGACTCAACAAACCCTGCACATGCATCAGGCAGCTCGAATCGTTCGAGACGATGTAGTCCGCGCCCGTTTGCTTGGCACTCGTGCATTTCACTTCACCCATCGCGGTGGAGATCATGGGGAACTTGGCTGAGAACGTGCCACCAAAGCCGCAGCATGTTTCCGCATCCTGCATCTCGACGAGCTCAAGCCCCTCGACCTTCTCCAGCAGTTTGCGCGGGGAAGACTTGATGCCCAACTCACGCAAACCGTGGCAGCCATCGTGGAAAGTGACTTTCGCCGGGAACTTGGCCCCAAGATCCGTCACACCGAGTTTCTTCACGAGGAAATCAGAAAACTCCCACACCTTGTGCGAAAGCTCATGAGCCGCCGCTGCCTCGGGTTTGTTCTCAAACAGCTGGGGATAGAACACCTTGAGCATCGCCCCGCAGGAACCGGAAGCGATGACCACAGCCTCGGCGTTCTTCAGGCGCTTGAGCGTCGGCTCCGCGACACAGCGGGCCTCATCCCAATAGCCAGAGTTGAAAGCGGGCTGGCCGCAGCAGGCGATCTCTTCCGGGCACTCCACCCGGTGGCCGAGCTTCTCGAGGATGCGGACCATGTTGATCCCGACCTGCGGGAACAACGCATCCACGAAACACGGCACAAACAAAGTCACAGTCATAGAAACACCGTAAGGATGGCGCGGAATTCCTTAAAGTTCAAAGCCCAAAGTTTACCTAGCTTGGTTTCAAAGGGCCTTGCCGCTGCCTTGCGCTCGTGTATCTTTGCAACATGAGCATTGCCGAATTGCGCAAATTGCCAGCTGAGGAAAAGCTGCGGATCATCGAGACCCTGTGGTCCGATCTGGCGGCAGATGAGGATTCCGTTCCCAGCCCGGCTTGGCATGAGGCCGTGCTGAAGGAAACCGGGGCCGAGTATGATGCGGGCAAAGTAGAAACTCTGGACTGGTCAGAAGCCAAGAAGGAGCTACGTCGTCGTTTTGAATGAAGGTCCGCATCCTTCCTGATTAGCGATAGATTTCCAACCTCTGCCGTCCCTGTCGGGACTAGTTTCTTCTACTAAACCACCCAGCGATGAATCGCTGGGCTATTCTCTTTCGCCCTCCGGGCTGAGTATTTTGAAAACGCGCAAGTATCAGGACTAAGCCTGTTTTTAGTCCCGCTAGGGACGACAAGAATATAGCCCACCGTTTTAACGGTGGGAAAAGCCATCAAAAAAACCCGGCCCCGTTAGGGGCGAAAGAAGTCAAACAGCGTTCTCCTTCCTCAACTTATTCGACCATTCAAGTCGGCCAAACACCCAGCTTCACCAAGCCCCTTGTAGCACTACCGGCCCAATCCTTGTTCGCAGCAGGACTGGCAGGGCTAGGGTGAAGGATGCGCCCTACTTTCACGGACTGTTTTTCGGCGGCAACCAATGCGCGTTCTTCCGCGAAACCACCGATGCCGATGAGCCATTCGGGCTGCAATATCTCAACGAGCCGGGCGAGGTGCGCATCGCATGCAGCATAAAGTGGTGCGGTCTCAGCAGCAGGAAGCTTGTCCGGCGTGAGATTGCGGGAGCCGCCTTCGAGGAAAGCGAGCGGGCAGTAATTCGCCACGAAATGGTCCGCGAAAAACTTATCCGCTGTGCCGAAGCGTTCCGCGAAGAGTCCCCAGAGGCGGCGCCCACTGACTTCCAAGCGCGGACAATCGAAGCCCTCGATCGGCCGCTTGGGGCTTTCAAGCTTGGGCTTGCTGACGGGCTCATTGATACCCATCCAATCCCGCGCCGCCGCGATCTCGCCGAAAGGAATGCCGATCTGCGCCATGCCGAAGGGCCCGGGATTCATGCCCAGCAAGATGACGCGTTTCTTAGTCGCCCCGAACCGTTTCAGATACGTGGTGTGCGGTCCCCACGCGTAATCCAGCGGGTTATAGACATGCGAGACGGGTTCCGCGAAGGACAGGCGGTTGACTGAATCACGCAAATCTGCGGCGGCGGCGATGAGAGCGTCCGATGTTTTGGTATTGGCCATAATCTAAACGTGTATAGGCAAATCGTGAGGATGATTAAAAACCAGACAAGGACGAGTTTTCGGCTGCCATGCTACTTCAGCGAAAGCACATAGCTGGTGCTTCGTCCTCCAGCTTCTTCCTTCAGCAAGATATGCTGAGCCAACAAATCGTTGATGTCTCTGAGCGCTGTGTCTTGGGAACATTTGGTCAGCTTGGCCCATTTGGAAGAGGTGAGCTTTCCCTGGAAGCCATCCAGCAACAAATTGAGCACTTTCTTCTGCCGTTCATTGAGCGTGCCCCGCCGGTTGGTTTCCCAAAAGCGGGCTTTTTGCAGCACAGCTTGCAAGGTTTCTTCCGCGGCTTCAATCGCCCGTTTCAAGCAGTTCAAAAACCATTCGATCCAAGCTGTGATATCTAGTGGACCCTTTTGTGATGTTTCCAGGATCAGGTAATATTCCTTCCGCTCCTTCTGGATTTGGGACGACATGCTGTAAAAGCGTTGCGAGGTTCCTTCGAAACGGGCCAGCAACAAGTCCGCCAATGCGCGGGCAATGCGTCCATTGCCATCTTCAAACGGGTGGATGGTCACAAACCAGAAATGGGCGAGGGCCGCTTTGATCACGGGGTCCGTTTCGGGCGCTTCATTGAACCAAGTGACGAAGCGGGTCATCTCTTGCGGCAGACGGCTGGAGTCAGGCGCCTCGAAGTGAACCTGCTCACGTCCGATCGGCCCGGACACGACCTGCATGGCTCCGCTGGCCTCCGTCCGCCAGCCGCCTACCGTGATGCGACGCAAACCGCTCCGCCCAGTCGGGAACAAGGCGGCGTGCCAGCCAAACAACCTTTCTTCAGAGAGAGGTGCAGCGTGATGAGTGGTCGCATCCAGCATCAGTTCCACAATGCCTTCCACCGCCCGGTCAATCGGCGCGGTCGCCCCGATATCGACGCCCATCCGTTTGGCGAGTGAGGACCGGACCTGCTGCAGGTCCAGTTTTTCCCCTTCGATCTCGCTGGTTTTCAGCACGTCCTGGGTGAGGGTGCTGAGCGTGGCCTCCTCGCGCAGGGCAAACCCCAGACTTTCCATGCGCCCAAGCAGACGTCCTTGCAGATGCCGGACCTCGGCCAGCAAACCCGCTAGGCGGACCTTATCCCAAGTCAATCGCGGCCAATCTTTTCGTTCATGGATATACATCAGCGTAATCTCCGCAAAGCTTAAGGAGATTAAAGGGGCTATTCGCCGCATGCGCAAGATTTATTCTCCGCATTAAGTGCGGTGAATAGATTTACCGCTCGAAAGCGAGCTGTCACAGGGCTATGCTCCGATTACCTTGAAGAAAACCCACAAAGTGTTGCTGGTGCTGCTCGGCGTCATCGTCTTGGCGGTGACGGGGTTCAAGGCGATGCAGCCGAAGGAGCCGGTGTATCAGGGGAGGAAGCTGAGTGAGTGGATGGCAAAGGTGAGCCGTAATCCTGCCATAGTGGACCCGGCGGCGAATGAGGCTCTTTACGTCATGCGCAACGAGGCATTACCCATCATCGAAAGGAATTTGCTGAGCCTAGAATATATCAGCAAAGCGCCGGCTTGGAAAAAGCGGATGTGGGATTGGCAGATCAAGCACAACATTGGCGCTAAACACACTTGGTGGAATCAATATGATGCTAATTTGGGTGCTCTCAGAGTTCTGGGTACAAATGCCATTCCTGTTCTGAAAAGATTATCACTGGAATCAGACTACTACGGCGAATGTACAGATATGCTTAGCAAAGCAGGCGGTGTTGAGGAATTGCTCTCGTTGCTCCAAACAGGTTCCAAAGAGCTTAAAAGATCTGTCATATTTAATTTGGGCCACATTCCAACTATCCCCGATCAAATAGCAGCCCCTCTTTATGCGGCTAGCCAAGACAAAGACTACGATATTTCCAAAGAAGCAATCATTGCGCTAACACGCCTAGGTGTGCGGACCAACTTGGTGTTGCCTCACTATCAGAAACTTTTGGAATCGGCTGATTGGAAGGTACGTGATAACGCCGCAACGTACGCAGGTAATTGGGGGACCAATGCTCAATCCTTGGTGCCAGCTTTGACACATTTGCTTGGGGATGAAAAAGAAGCAGTCCGCAATTCAGCGGCAAGTACTTTGGAATACTTGAATCAGACCTATGGAATTCAGACCAATCTGGTCAAAGTGGGCCCGTGATTGCTGAAACTCCACCATCGAGGTACTCAAGCGAGAGCAACCTCAATTCTTCAAATCCTTATACGCCCCGAAATCATGGAAGAAATGTTTCTTCGCGAATTTATACGCCCAGCTCTTTTCAGGGACTTCGGTGCCGGGGCGGTATTGCGAGGGGCGCGGTTGCATGGCGGCGAGTTCGGCCAGTGAGGTTTGGCGCGCGGTGCCGTCGGGAGCCTTGTGCTTTTCCACGAAGGATTTCACGAGATCGGGGCGTTCCAGCACAATACAGCCGCGTGTGGTCTGAGAGGCGAGCTGGCGGAAATCGCGCAGATACTCGGACTGTACGAAGACATCCTTGATGTTTCGTTTATCCCGGATGTTCTCTTTCGCGAACTGGATGATCGGGCACGGCTCGATGGCACCCCACGGGCTGATGTGGTGGCTGATGCCGGTGGCTGCGGGGCAGAGCGCCTGGCCATCGTATTGATAATAGGCATCCACCAGCACGATGGGCTTCTTCACGCGCATCTCCACCACGAACTGGCGAATCTGCACCTGTTGCTCCGGCGTGAGGCAGAGTTGCGTGTTGGGACTCGGTCCCACCGGGCGATAGGTGTGATACCACGCATACATGACGCCCATCTCGATGAGGCGGTCCAGCCATTCCTCACGGAGCAGGTCCTTGAAATTCGTCTGGCACAAGCTCGTCGAGACGCCCGTCATGAGCTTGTTATCGAGGCAGCGTTGCAAGCCAGCCATGGAGCGGGTGAAGACGTGGTCTTTGCCACGCCGTTCGTCACTGATGATCTCGTTGCCCTCGATGCTGACGAGCGGCGTCACGTTGCCCATCTGCCGCATCTGCTTGGCGAGTTCATCGGTGATGAGTTGGCCGTTCGTGAAAATCTGGAAGTAGCAGTCTTTGTGTTCGGCAAGGATGTCGAGCAGGCCCTTATACATGAAGGGTTCACCGCCGAGGATGCCGAAGAAGCTGTTCCCCGCCGCACTCGCCTCGCGGATGAGCCGGTGCAAATCCTCCGCCGGAATCTTTTCCTGCTTGGCCGCCACGTCCACCCAGCAGCCCTGGCAACGGAGGTTGCAGCTATTCAGCACGGAGACGTATAGGAAAGGCGGGAAGTATTCACCGCGCTTCATCCGTTCCTTGAAGAGCTGTACCGAGCGCATGCCGCGCCAGCCGAAATTGTAGGCCAGCTTCATCAGCAGCCGTTTATCGGTCTCAACGAGCAGTCGTTTGGCAAAACGCAGATACATGCAGTGCGGTGACTATACTCCAAGGTGGCAGAATGCCAAGGGGCATCGGGAAGGGTTGAAGCGGACAACATAACCCGCCTTGACTACGGAAAGCCGCCCTGCCGATTATGTCCGGGTGAACACACGCTCCCATCTGCTTCGCGGTTTTGTCTGCGCGCTCGCGCTTTCTTTTGTTTCCCTTTCTTACGCCCAGTCGTATGAGGTCAAACCGAACGCTCCTGAATTCGAGAAGTTCCAGGCCATCCAAGCACCTGCCGCTCCCACCAAGCTCTTGCTGAAGAAGGGC
>JAURFH010000209.1 GCA_030834415.1 Verrucomicrobiota bacterium
TGCTCACCGATATCGTTCTGCAAGTCGTAGAGTTCTACGCGCATGTCATCATGGAATTCGAGTAATTTGAAATCCCCTTTCCGTACCGCGCTGTAAGGCGTGGTGCCACCCTGCTGATAGAGTTGATAATGCGGGTAATGCCAGAAAAGCGCGTCTCGTTTCAATGATCCACTCTGACGCAACAACGGCACCAGGCTCACCCCATCCGGCTTGTGGCCCGCCACATCTTTGACCCCGGCCATCTCGAGAATGGTCGGATAAATATCCATACTGATGACAGATGTTTCGTTAAGGCTGCCCGCTTTGGTGACGCCCGGCCAGTAAACGATCATCGGCACCCGCGTGCCGCCTTCGTAGCAAGAGCCCTTGCCCACTCGCAAAGGAACATTGGAGGTCGTCGGCAAATGTCCGCCGTTGTCCGAAGTGAAGATGATGATGGTCCGTTCACTCAGCTTCAATTCCTCAAGCTTGCGTCGCAAAATCCCGACCGCATCATCCATGCTCTCGACCATGGCGGCATAGACCGGGTTCTGATGATTCTTTCCAGGCTTCACTTCATTGCGATACTTTTCCGTCACTGCTTGCTTGGCTTGGATAGGCGTGTGCACGGCGAAGTGCGGCAGATACAGGCAGAACGGTTTGTCTTTGTGTTGCTCCACAAAACGCACGGCCTCCGCCCACATGCGATCGGTCAGGTATTCCCCTTGGGGGCCCTCCGACAACGTGCTGATCTGATACGGCGCGAAATAGCCCTTCAACGGTGAGCCCGCCTCCGTCCCAGCCACGTTGATATCGAAGCCGTGCTTTTCCGGATAATACGCCTCCCCGCCCAGATGCCACTTACCGATGCTTGCCGTGGTATACCCTGCTGCCTTGAAGGCATCAGCGAAGGTCGGCTCGTCTAGCGAAAGGAACTTCGTCCAGTCCGGCACCAGCAGCTTGGGATTGCCCGGCGGACGCCCCGGTATCCAATCAGTGACATGCAAGCGCGCCGGATACTTGCCCGTCACCAACGCCGCCCGGGTCGGCGAACACACAGTACAAGCCGAATAATTCTGCGTGAAGCGCATGCCGTCCTTCGCTAGCTTGTCGATGTTAGGCGTCTGGTAAAAATCGCTGCCGAAACATCCGAGATCCGTCCATCCCAGATCATCCGCCAGAATGACAATGACGTTCGGTTTGGTCGCAGCTTTTGCAGTGAACGAAAACGACAGCGCTGCCAGCAAAGCCATGAACAGCAATGTCCGCAGTGTTTTCATCATTTCAGTGCCTCCCACAGCATCACCAAGGCCTCACCTCGAGTCAGTTGGGAAAACGAAGGCTGTTCATTATCCTGCCGGGCTTGCGATAACATGCTGGCAAAACGCGTACGCGTGGCCTTTTCACTTTGCCCCGTCTCACCCATTGCCAACGCAGTGGCAAGTGCATCCGCCTTGAGCGCTCCCTCATTGATACGCTTCACCCCGCTCGCCCAACGCATCGCCTCCTGCATGGTCAATGGCTCGTTCAATCGCGCGTCATACGTCGTAAAAAATCCCTTCGCGCCAAAATACTGCGCCGCCGGAATCAACGCTTCCTTCCCGCTCACATCCACATCGTTGAAAAACGTCAGCATCACCCGCTTCTCCGCCAAGGTGCGCAAGAGTTTGTCCGCATTGATCGCCGCCGGTGTTTCCCCGTTCTTCACTGCCTGCACCGCTGCATAGGCCGCCGATTCACAGATATTCATCCATGTCGGTTCCAGACGGATCGTGCCCCAAGCCACATGCGTGGAGGAAAGACACACCGGCACCAAGAGGTTATCCACTCCCTTCGGCAACAGCGCACGATACGGCACCTGTCCGGGGAACGTCTCGTAGTGCAGCATCATCTTCCCTTCATCCATGCTGCCATTCACACGATTCGTCGTGCACGCATGGGTGTCCATATACCACTCCGTCACTCCGATGCTATCCTCATGCACTGGTGCGCGACCGTATGTCTTCGCGAGCATCGCATCGTGTTGCGTGAAAACATATCTCCCCACGATCCGCCGCGCCTCCCGCACATAGAGCTCATAAGGCCGATGCCCATTATCCGTGAACTCATCCTTGGCAAGACCGAATTGGCCGAAATACTTCCGCCGTTCCGGGGTCACAGATTCATCATTCTGCAGATAATAGAGCAACGCCATCGTGGCCTCCCAATGCGCATCCATCACCTGCTGACGCGTCTTCGCATCCCCCTCCACGTAAGCGGTATGAGGTCCGATCAATTGCGGCCGGTTCCAGCCGATCTTCTTATTGGGCAACGGCTGTACGATGGAACCGAACTCCAGTTTCTTCAGCGCCGCTACATCATAGTTCGCGGGTTTTGTGACCGGCAGCCGATTCGCCGGATCAGATGACAGAATGGTCCGATAGTTAAACGCCTGCACCTCGCCATCCGCCTCGCCCGTGCTTTCTGGCGCGATGACCTGAAATCCCGTGAACTTCCGCAGATTCAAGGCATCGTGTTTCTCCGCCAGCTTCGCCAATTCCGGCGTCGGTGCCTTGGATGACGACAACATGAAGACCTTCCCCGCATGCGGCTCATTATACTCCGCCCGGGCTTCACGTCCTGCGCGAAAAGGCACCTTCGCCAGTGCGGCCAGATCCCCCTCATACGAACAATCGGCAAACACCTTCGCTGAGACTGTCTTCGTCCCTGTGCCTTTGGTCGCTTTAAATGTGACCGATTGGATCAGCGCCCCTTCACGCTTCACCTCCACCGGCACATATCCCTTCCACACCGTCAACTGCTTCTCCTTGGCGACCAACCGGTCAAAAATCATCTCCGCCACCTTCGGCTCGAACTTCCCGTTCGTGTGCCCACTCTTGCCCGGTAACGCCTGTTTGTATTGCTCCGATTTCTCGCCGTAAGTCGTGCGGTAATGGTCGAAGATCGCCTGCCTTACCTCATCATAGAACGGCGCACGCTTGCCTTCGTAATGCGTATCCCAGACGCCCAACCCGCTGGAAAGAATACCGCCCAGATGTTCATTGTGGTTCACCAACAACACATTCAGTCCTTCACGTGCCACCCGCACCGCCATCGTGATACCGCCCGGCGTCCCCTCGACGACCACCAGATCATAAACCCGCCCCCCATCCGCCGCCTTCAAGGCAAACACCTGCCCCCACAACGCGAACCACAGGAAAAACGCCACCAGCTTCCGCCCAAACGCGGAGCTTCCAGGCGTCGCCGTTGGCCAACAAATGGTGCTCATACCATGACCCGTGTGAATGCACCCACGGTATTACCACACCCTCGCCCAAACCAGAATCAAAGACTGGTCAAAAGATATGACCAGAACTATCACATAAACAAAAACTGGCAGGAGTCACCTCCTACCAGTTCATCAAATCTTTCCTGGGAAAGCTTACTTCAGTTCCTTGATCTTGATATTCCGGTAATACACCGGCGCCTGCGCCTTGCCGTGCAGACCTTGGAAACCGATCGGGCCGCTGCGGGCAAAATCTTTCAGTGCCTTCGGAAACTTGTTCGGCGTGCCGTCCGGGTTCTTCTTCACTTCCGGCCAGTCGTTCAGGTCCGCATCGATGACCGTCTCGCCATTGAAGACCACCTTCACTTTGCTGTCTTTGCAGGTGATGGTGTAGTGATTCCATTCACCCACGGGCTTGGCCATGCTCTTGGACGGCGGCATCGCATCATAGATCGCGCCCACCATGCCATACTTGGAACCATCCGCGGAGTCATGCACTTGGATCTCCAGAGCCGCCAGCACGTTCTTCGTGTCACCCGAACGCAGGAACACGCCACTGTTCGATTCCTTCTCCACCTTGAATTCCAGATCCAGGACGAAGTTGCTGTAAGATTCTTTGGTCCACAGCGTGTCATGATCCTTCGCGACCAACACACCGTTCTCCACCTTCCAGTGCTCGCCACCGACCGCATTGGAAAGATCGGCTTTGAACAACTCAGGCCACTTGTCCGTCTTCGGATGCCCGCCCTTGCCGTCCGCAGCCTGTGCGGCTTGGGACACAGTTAAAGCAATACCCAGCAGCGCCGGGACGAACACCTTCTGAAACAATGTTTTCATCATAAAATTATCGGGTTGCGCCAAGCCTCGCAGTTCCACGCCCGCGCTCAAGAGCAAAAACGAGGGATGAAATCCTCTAGCACCACCAAACCCTAGACAGCATCCCATCTCACTTTGCCGTCTCTCCCCGAAGAAACTCCGGCATCAAGCGCACGGGTTTGACCGGCTTCGCCCCCTTCTCCAGCACCTGCACCAATGCCTCGCCCACCTTGCGAGCAAATTGCTGTGGCCGACTCGTATAACGCGCAAGTGCGGGAACCACATGTTGCAGATACGGATCTTCATCGCGGCTGATCAGGGCGATGTCCTGCGGCACTTTCAGGCCTCGCCGTTGCAGATGTGTGAGCACCGTCAAGGCGTGCGCTGAACGGGCGATGAGAAAGGCCGTGGGTGGCTCCGCCGTCGCGAGCAGTCGATCCAGCTTGGCACACACGCCAGCCACAGAGGCATCGTGCCGCACGACCTTCACTTCTCCATTCACTGCACCCTCGCGAAAACCCTCTTCACTCTCTTGATCTCCCGGACAACCGCTGGCAGGCAGCAGTAGTGCGAGCCGTTTATGCCCGTGCCCACTGAACCACTGCGCGGCATGACGACACGCAGCACGGTAATCCACATCTACCGACGGAAGAGGATCATCCGGCGGGCAGGAACCGACCACCAACGCCGGAATCTTACGCGCCGCAAACCAGCGCTGCATCGGCTCAGTGGAAAGAAACAGCACCCAAGCCGCCGAAGGATGACTCTGCACCAGCTCCACCCAAGCCCGCTCTGCGCGTGTGTTGTAAGCTGAGGGCCGCACCACAAGCTCCATCCCCAAGCCCAATTCTGCCAAACGTGCCCGCAGTTCATTGATCCAGAACAAGACCGTCGGCGGCACTTCATCCATGGCGTGAGGCGATAACAGGCAGATAGATCTCGGTGTTTTGCGTTTGCCTCCCGGCTTGCGGACAGGCGCCACTGGTTGACGTCGCTTGCCCTGAGAATTCTGAAGCAAGCCTTCCTTTTCCAACTGCGACAAGGCCGCGCGCAAAGTTGGCCGGCTCACGCGCAACTGCTCCGCCAATTGCCGTTCCCCCGGCAACACCCCCGGCCAGCGCGCCGTTTCCAAGCCCTGGCGCAGGATACGCGCCGTCTGGGTGACGAGCGACATCCGCTCAGGTATTGGCAAGGCGGCAGTTGGCGACGACGATGCTTTCATGACTGGTCAAAGGATTTGACCAGCAGCATGTCGTTGCTGAAGATAGACGCAAGCCAACAATGTCATCCATGCAGCCGATTCCTCATTCCGACATGCTCCAGCTCAAACGCTGGAACACCCCCACCATCTATAATGGCTGGGAGCAGCTTACGAAGCACAACGCCGCGCAGGCCGCTTTCAATCTGGAGGAAACCCGCGATTTCATGCCGCAGATGGGCGCTATGGTCGGCTATGCCGTCACCGTGGTCATCGAACCCAGCAACGCCGCTCACAAGGCAAACGCCAATGCCTGGCTGGATTACCGCCGTTATGTCGCCAGTATGGAGGGGCCGAAGATAGTGGTCGTGCAAGACCTCGATAAACCGAATGTCATCGGTGCGTTTTGGGGCGAGGTAAACAGCAATGTGCACAAAGCCCTCGGTTGCGTGGGTACTATCACTGATGGCGGCATCCGCGATCTCGATGAGATGAACAACGCCGGTTTCAAAGCGCTCGCCCGTCGTCTCTGCGTCGGCCATGCCTTTTCCACACCCGTGCGCTGGAATTGTTCGGTCGAGGTCTTCGGCCGCCAAATCGAGCCCGGTCAGCTTATCCATGCGGACAAGCACGGATTCCTCGCCATCCCCTTCGGCGAAGAGCCCGGTCTGCTGGAAGCCTCCCGGTTCATGGACAGCAACGAGTGCGAGACCGTCATCCCGGCCGCGCGCAGCAATACCGGCTGCAGTGCCGAAGAGATCATCGAGAAGCTCGGTAGAGCAGGTGCCGAATTCAGTGCCCGGGCCAGGGAAAAGTTCCAACGTCAGGGCGAATGGCGCTGAGAGTTGACCCGGCCCACATTTTCCCTAGCATCGGCTCATCAAGCGACCTCTGCCGTTGGATTTCTATCGTCCGACTAGGCTAATTGTCTGCTGATTTGACCATGAAAAGCCGTATCCTCAGTCTGCTCTGGGCCTCGCTCTGCCTCGCCATTTGCCTGCCTGCGATGGCCGCCGATGCTCCCGCCCGCAAGTCTCCGCCCTATATCATCCTAAAAGTGGATGATCTCAATAACAACGGCGGCGAAGTCCATCCGCGCTGGCAGAAGTTCGTGGACTTCACCGCCGAGCGGAAGATCAAGTCCTCCATCGGCATCATCTGCAATTCCTTGGAAAAGGATGACCCGAAGTATTTCCAATGGATCAAAGACCAGCACGCCAAGGGCCTCATCGAGTTCTGGAACCACGGCTACACCCACAAGTCCTGGAAAGAAGGCGATAAGACGGTCTACGAGTTCAAGGATGTCCCCTACGAACAGCAGAAGAAGAACCTCCTCCGCTGCAATGAGCTGGCGAAACAAAAGCTCGGCTTCACGCTCCCTGCTTTCGGAGCCGGGTTTAACGCCATCGACGAAAACACCGCCAAGGCACTCTCAGAAGACCCTGACACCACCATCTGGCTGTATGGCGATAAGAAGAATCCCGCAGGCAAAGTCGTGATGGATCGAGTCGGTTCTGTGAACATCGAGAATCCGACCTTTGTGCCCAGCCTCCAGAGATTCAAAGCCGGTTACGCTCTGAATCCCACCCGCGATTACTTCGTCATCCAAGGCCATCCCGCACAATGGACCGATGAGCGTTTTGCAGGGTTCGTCGAACTCATCGATTTTCTGATTTCCGAAAAAGCCGTCTTCGTCACTCCCTCTGAGTTTGTGAAACTCAAGGGCCTGAAGCCCGCGACCACGGCCAAGAATTGATCT
>JAURFH010000210.1 GCA_030834415.1 Verrucomicrobiota bacterium
GGCCTGGATGAAGCAGGCGCTGCCTTGGGGATACTCATACTGGGTGGCTGCCCGCTGGGCTTCGCCCTTGGAGCGGTTGTAGTACCAGTTGCCTTTGGCGGAGTTCTTGCCCACACCGTACTGATGATAGAGGCCGACGTTGAACCAGACAGGGGAGTTGAAGGCCCCGTATTGATTGATACCCAGCCAAGCGAGTTCCTCATAGAACACCTCGCCATCCGCTTTGGAGAAATAGCCGTCTTTGATGCCCCAGTCCGCGATGGTGCGGGCCACACGGTGGATGAGTTGCTTGACCGAGGTCTCGCGCTCGGAGGTGTTCATCTCACCATAGAAATACTTGGAAACGACGACCTTGGTGGCGAGTTGCGACCAAGATTTAGGAACTTCGACGTTCTCTTGCTTGAAGATGACCTTGCCGCTGTCATCCGTGATCTCGGCCGTGCGAAAATCCCACTCGATCTGATCGAAGGGATGTTTGCCGGATGAGCTGAAAACGCGTTCTATTGGAAGTGTCCGACCCTTTTTGGCGGGTTTGGCGGACGACTTGGCCGTGCGGCTGGCGGATACACGGGGGCTGCGCTGCCGGCTTTTGGCCGGAGACGAAGACACAACTCCTTCGCGGGCGTCGATCATGTGGTATTCCTTTCGGGCTAAAATTTGGTTGTGACTGGTGACAAGGGCAAAAGATCAAAAATTCCACCAAATTCAGGGGCCTCACAGACAACTTGCGATGTATGTGGACCCCTTTAAGTTGGGGAACAATCCGCAACATAACACTACCTGTTGTGGTTACAAGAAATTTTTCGTGAATTTTGCTTAACAGGTTATTAGCCGCTTTAACCCTCCAAAAAGTCCGAAATATCGGTAGTTTTGCCTAGTTATTTACCGCTGTGAACAAGCATTTTGGGATTAATCGCTTGGTGGTATTTGAAAAGTTATCTGATAGCGACATCTACCACTGGTGGTGTGGGGGGAGATAGGGTTTTGAGATCACGATTTGGTGGGGAAATCAGGAAAGCAGCCTTTCTGTGAGTTTGCCGCTTGCGCCGAGTGCCACACTTCCACACTTTGATGCCGCAATGGCTGAAATGAACGAATCCCCGATGGATCGCCTCTGGCGGGAGTATGAGGGGTATTTTTTAAATTTGGATGATCTGACGCTGGCCCGGTGGCTGGCGCAAACCTTTGGGCAGATGGAGGGGAAAGTATGGCGGATGTCGCATCCTTTGGTGGGATCGCTTCGATTGGCTTGCCAGGCGGGGCATGAGCGCGATATCTGGCACAAGCGTTTGGTGACGATTCCCCGGGCTTGGACGCAGGCGACCTGCTGCCAAGCTCCGCTGTTGCCCATGGTGACACGTGATCTGCTGGAGACCGGGCTGATCTGCCATTCTTGTGGTGAGCCCTCGGTGCCGTTTGATGACATACCAAGGGAATTGCAGGGCCCGCTAAAGGAATGGGCGGAGAAATATGCCCCGATCCATGCCGTAGCGCATTGGGATGATCGCAAGCGCAAGACGGTGGCAAATTACGATCATGCCTTTGAAGCGGCGGCCGGGGAGGTGGAGAAACTCATGGTTTTTGCTGCCCAAAAACTGTTGCCTCCTTTTTTGGATCATTATCCGGCAGTGGTGCTGGAAGATCAGGATGAGTGTCTCGAAGTAAGGCCGGATGATATCCGTCTGTAAAACTATTCTGTGATCACAAGCATCCTGAAATTTACCGGACGATGGGTGTTTCGTGGCCTGATCTTGCTGGTCGTTCTGGTGGTGGCGCTGGTGTTGCTCAAGGACCGGATATTCCAGTCATGGGTGCAAGGTCGTTTGGAGGAGGGGACCGGGCTGCCAGTCAGTTTGCAGCATGCGGAATTGGATATCACGTCCGGCCGGGTAACATTCTTGGGACTGAAACTCTATAACCCGAAAGAGTATGGCGGGACCCCTTTCCTAAATTTTGATGAATTGCAAATCGAGATGGATCGGTCGGCATTAAAGCAGCGTAAGCTGCAATTCCGGCTTCTGCATATCGATATTGCCGAGTTGAATATTGTGGAAGACAAGCAAGGCCGGCTGAATCTTCAGGCCATCAAAGAGCAGATCGAGCAGCAGCAGAAAAAATCGTCCAAGCCGGGGAAGGTGAAAGATAAAGAGACAGACTTGCCGTTGGAGTTTGGCGGCATCGAGACATTGAACCTGACTTTGGGAACGGTCCGGAAAATTAATCTGAACTATCCAGACAAGCCAGTGGTGACAGACTTAGATATCCGTGACCAGGTGATGAAGGATATCAAGACGCAGGAGGATTTTCAGAACAAAGTGTTGCCGGTTTTGCTGCGCGGTGGGGTGGCGGTGGTTTATCAGATATGGATGGATTCCAAACACCGCCCGACAAAACAGCCTCAGCAAATACAGTAATCCATTTTGCCGGATTAGGATTCCCGCCGCAGAATTGTGTCTTTCTGAGCCCACTCAGGATCCGGCTGCGGATAATCCAAGGTATAATGTAGACCGCGGCTTTCGGGGCGTTTCAGGGCGCAACGCACAATCAAATCGGCAACCGTGGCGATGTTACGGAGCTCGAGCAGATCGCTGGTTACAATGTAGTCCCAATAGAATTCCCGGATTTCATCGAGGATGTTGTCGATTCGTTTCTGAGCTCTCTTTAGGCGTTTGGTCGTGCGGACGATGCCCACGTAATCCCACATCAAACGGCGGATCTCATCCCAGTTATGGCTCACTACGACGAGCTCGTCCGGGTCTTGCGCATCGCCGCGCCGCCATTCGGGTATGTTCAGGTTGATGGATGGTTCGGGATGCTTCAATAAATGCTCGGCACTGCGATGGGCGCAGACAAGGCCTTCCAGTAAGGAATTACTCGCCAGCCGGTTGGCTCCGTGCAGGCCGGTACAGGCGACTTCACCGACGGCATAGAGCCCGGCGATATCCGTGCGGCCTTCGAGATCAGCGACCACGCCGCCGCATTGATAATGCGCGGCCGGGACGACCGGAATGGGTTCTTTGGTGATGTCGATGCCGTAAGCCAGACAGTTTGCGTAGATGGTCGGAAAGTGATCGATGATGAAGCGGGCGGGTTTGTGGGTGATGTCCAGCAGCACGTAATCCGAGCCGGTGCGCTTCATCTCATTGTCAATGGCGCGGGCGACGATATCGCGCGGGGCAAGTGACTTGCGCGCATCATACTTCTCCATGAATTCCTGCCCGTCCATCCGGCGCAAGACGCCGCCTTCTCCCCGGACAGCTTCCGAGATCAGGAAGGATTTGGCCTTGGGATGGTAGAGGCAGGTGGGGTGAAATTGGACGAACTCCATATTCGCCACACTTGCGCCGGCGCGATAAGCCATGGCAGTGCCATCACCGGTAGCGATGTCTGGATTCGTGGTGTAAAGATAGACTTTGCCGCAACCGCCTGTGGCGAGCAGCACCACCGGCGCGACGAAGGTTTCCACGACTCCCGAAGCGCTCAATACATAGGCACCAACACAACGGTTCTGACCTTCATACCCGAGTTTATTGGTCGTGATGAGATCAATGGCGAAATGATTCTCCAAGACCGTGATATTCGGCTCCTTGGCAATGGCAGCGAGCAGGGCACGTTCGATTTCCCGACCAGTAGCGTCTTTCGCGTGGAGGATACGGCGTTTGGAGTGGCCGCCCTCCTTGGTCAGGTCCAGTTCGCGAGCCCCTTGCGTGAAGGGAATTTCACGATCAGAGAAATTGGTGCCCAAGGCGATAAGTTCCTGCACTCGCGCAGGACCTTCCTCGATGATGGTGCGGACGACGGATTCTTTACACAGGCCAGCCCCGGCATCCAGGGTGTCAGCCACGTGCATTTCTACGGAGTCCTCTTTGGATGTGACGGCAGCGATGCCTCCTTGGGCCCAATTGGTATTGGAGTCGGCGCGGCTCTTTTTGGTGATTAGGGCGACGCGCCCGTGGGGAGCAACCTTAAGTGCGAAGGTCAGGCCGGCGATGCCGCTGCCGAGCACGAGGTAATCATATTGTCTCATCCGATGAGCTTGATGTAGCGCAACTTGCGGCTTTGGGCAAATCCGATTACCGGACTTTCCTAGGGGGAAAAGCTGGGGCATCAGCCTGACCTCTTAGACCATGGCTAGCTATTGCTTGCTTTGGGACTGCCGTTCCAACTCTTTTACCCGGCGAATCAGCTCGGGCAATTGCTGTAGGGCGAGCAACTGGCGTTTGACCTGTTTGTCTGGTTGAGCGGGGCTACCCATCCATTTTTCTTTAGCCGGAATATCGTGCATCACTCCAGATTGAGCGACGATGGTGGCTTGATCGCCGATCTTGAGATGGCCGGCGAGACCGACTTGTCCGGCGACCGTGACGTAGTTGCCGAGCTTGGTGCTGCCTGCAATACCCGTTTGCGAAATGATGATGCAGTGCTCGCCGATACTGACGTTGTGGGCGATCTGTACAAGGTTGTCGATTTTCGTGCCCTTGCCGATAACCGTTGGCCCAAGGGCGCCGCGATCGATAGTCACGTTTGCGCCGATTTCCACATCGTCACCCAAAATGACAATCCCCACCTGCGGCACTTTGCGGTGCTCACCTTGATCGAAGACGTAGCCATAACCATCAGAGCCGATCACGGTGCCGGCATGAATGCGCACACGCTGTCCGATTTGGCAACCTTGATAAACGGTGACGTTCGGAAAGATGCGGGTGTCTTCGCCGATCACGGCGTTTTCACCAATCGAAACGAGACGTTCGATCACGCATCGCGCCCCGACCTTGGCGCCAGCCCCGACATAAGAGTTCGGTCCAACAAAAGCGGTAGGATCGACCGATGCGGAAGGCTCCACTACGGCAGTCGGATGAATGCCAGGAGCAAAAGAAGGCTCAGGGAAAAAGAGCGGCAGAACGCGTGCGAAGGCCACGCGGGCATTGCTCACCTTGATGAGCGTTTTCTTGGCGGTCTGAAAATCATCGCCGGATATCAGGATAGCCGAGGCGGCGCTTTGGTCGGCGGCGGTGAAGTAATCCTGATTTTCTGCGAAAGTCAGGTCACCGGGTTTGGCCGCGGAGGCGATAGCGAAGCCCGTAAGCTGAAGAGCTGGATCGCCGATGACTTGGCCTTGCAGTTTTTCAGCGATTTCGGCGGCGGTGAAGGGCATAGCTCTTAGATACCGCGTTCGCTCAGGATTTTATTTTCCTCACCCAAGACGATGATCTTGGGGGTCCAGCCTTTGGCTTCGTCAGCATCAACCAAGGCATAGGACATGATAGTGAGTCGGTCTCCGATCTTGCCGAGATGAGCCACGCCCCCATTCAAAATGATGGCGCCGGAGCCACGCTGGCCGGGGATGGCGTACGTCTCAAAGCGATGGCCATTGGCCATGTTGCCACAAAGGATCCGCTCGTAGGGCACGATGCCGGCCTTTTCCATGAAATCTTCCGCCACCGTCAAGCTACCCTCGTAGTTGACGTTGGCACCTGTGACTTCCGCCCGATGTATTTTCGATTTTAGCAGGTGAATCTGCATAGTACTGCTGACCAAGTTTTTAAGTCGTCCGTTGACTTGAAAAACGCGCGTCACTATAAAGGCCGCCATCTCGTATTCAACAACGGACTGAAACCATTTTATAGCATCACTTTACACCATGAGCAGAAAAATTCGATACGGTATGGTGGGCGGCGGACGCGGGGCCTTCATTGGCGCTGTGCACCGTATCGCGGCAAATATTGACGGTCAGATCGAGCTGGTTTGCGGCGCATTCTCTTCTGACCCAGAGCGTTCCAAAGCGAGTGGAGCGGACTTTTTCCTCCCGGCTAACCGTTGCTACGGCACGTTTGAGGAGATGATCAAGGCCGAGGCAAAACTACCCGAAGGTGAGCGCATGGACTTCGTTTCCATCGTCACGCCGAACCATATGCACTTCCCGCCGGCCAAGATGGCGCTGGAAAATGGCTTTCACGTCTTGAGTGATAAACCGGCCACCTTGAACCTTGCTGAGGCCAAGAAGCTGGGCGATATCGTGAAGAAGACCGGCCAACTCTACGGCCTGACCCACAACTACACTGGTTACCCGCTGGTGAAGGAAGCCAAGGCGATGATCGCGGCCGGCAAGCTGGGCAAGATCCGCAAGGTGGTGGTGGAGTATCCGCAAGGCTGGTTGGCGACGCGCATCGAGGCGAGCGGTCAAAAGCAGGCGGCATGGCGCACGGACCCGAAACGCTCGGGCGCCGCAGGCTGCATCGGCGATATCGGCACGCACGCCGAGAATCTGGCAGAATACATCACGGGCTTGGAGATCGAAGAGCTTGCTGCAGATATCTCGACCTTCGTGAAAGGCCGGGCTTTGGATGATGACGGCAATGTGTTGTTGCGCTTCAAGGGCGGCGCCAAGGGTGTATTGCACAGCTCGCAGATTTCTGTGGGTGAAGAGAATAACCTCAATATTCGCGTCTATGGCGAACTTGGCGGTATCGAATGGCACCAAAAGGAGCCGAATACGATGCTTGTGAAGTGGCTGGACCAGCCGATGCAGGTATATCGCACGGCAAATGGCTATCTGAGTGATGCCGCCAAGGCCGCCGGCCGGACGCCTCCTGCGCATCCAGAGGGGTATCTCGAGGCCTTTGCGAACATCTACAAGAACTTCGCGACACACATTCGCGCGGTGCAGGCGGGCAAGAAACTGCCGAAAAACGATCTGGCGTTGGATTATCCGAAAATCAGCGATGGCATCCGGGGCATGGCCTTCATCGAAGCTGTCGTGAAGTCCTCCAGGGGCAATGCTAAGTGGACGAAACTGAAGGTGTAAGCAGATTTCAAAGCTCAATCACAAAGGCGCGGATTTTTCCGCGCCTTTTTGCTTTTTGGGCAGAGGGATTAGTCCAAGGGGACTGAGGGGGTATCACTAGCGGGAATATCGACCGGGACGTCGAAAGGAGTTCGCAGCTTAGCTGGTTTTGGCTGGCTCCGTTGCAGCGACGGGGGCAGTTACCACGGCATTCTTGCCGCCGAGAATCTTG
>JAURFH010000211.1:0-2151 GCA_030834415.1 Verrucomicrobiota bacterium
CGACTGAAACAACAGCGCCATTTGATTATTCACGTGAACTACAAACATATGAAGAAACTACTCTTGATTACAATAATTTTTTAAATTCACTAGAAATAAAACTAGACGACAATTTAATATTACAAAAAAGAGCCTATCACTTAGAAAAGTGTCCCGAAATAATCCGCCTGATACCTCCTTATCCTCTCCTCGATTCGTGTCTATCTGCGAAATTTTCACCCCGGCAACTTGTCGGGGCTGCGGTTTCTCACTTCCCCAAACAAAACTGACTGAAAATCGAATCCAGCAAATCCTCCGTCGTCGTCTTGCCCACAATTTCCCCAACTGCTCCCGCGGCGATACGCAACTCCATCGCCACCACCTCCAGCGTCTGATCCGCCCGGAGCCCTGAGATACTTTGTTGCGTGGCTGCTCGCGCCCGTTGCAAGGCCTCTTGGTGCCGCGCATTGATCATCACTTGAAGCATTTCCGCCCGGATTCGCCCTCCCCAAACGAGTTTCTCAATCGCATCTTTCAACGACTCCAGCCCCTCACCAGTCAGACACGAAACTTGAATAGCGTTATCGTTATCGTTTTTATCTAGTTGGAGTTTCTTGGGTAAATCCACCTTATTTAACAGTAACACCCGTTTCTTACCGGCGAATTCGACCAGAAACCGTTCATCCGCCGGGGTCAATGGCTCGGAGGCATCAAAAAGGTGCAAAATCAAATCCGCCTTAGCCAAAGTCGCCAAGCTACGCCTAACTCCTTCCTGCTCAATCGCGTCTAAAGCCTCACGCAAGCCAGCGGTATCGATAAAGATAACCGGAATGCCTCGAATATTGGCTGTTTCCTCGATTGTATCGCGTGTGGTGCCAGCGATGGGCGACACGATAGCCCGCTCATGTCCTAGGAGTTGATTGAGTAAACTGGATTTGCCCGCATTCGGTCGCCCGATGATGGCGGCGCGGATGCCTCGCCTCAGGATTTGCCCCTCATTGGCCGTGCGTAGGAGCTGATCCATGAAAGTAACCGCTGCCTCCAGCTTGCTCACCAATTGATCCCGGGTATCGGGAGCGATGTCTTCATCCGGGAAATCGATGTGCGCCTCCACATGCGCCAAGGTGCGCATGAGGTCATCCCGCACTTGGTTGATGCGATGCGAGAGCTTGCCCTCGAGCTGTTCCTGCGCCGCCGTCAGCGCCAGCTCCGTGCGCGCGTGGATGAGATCCGCCACGGCCTCGGCCTGGGTGAGATCGATGCGTCCATTCAAGAAGGCTCGCTTCGTGAATTCCCCCGGCTCGGCCAGCCGCGCGCCTGCAGCAAGCACCGTATCCAGCACGGCCTTCGTCGCGAGCAGCCCACCGTGGCAACTGATCTCCACCACATCTTCCCGGGTGAAAGTGCGCGGTGCACGCATCACCGCCAGCATCACTTCATCCACATGCTGCCCAGCCCGCACGATGTAGCCGTAATGCAGCGTGTGCGAAGTCGCAGCGGAGGGTTTCACCGCCTGCTGGCCCGGCGCTTGAAAACATTGGTCCGCAACCGCCAAGGCACGCGCCCCGCTCACGCGGATGACCGCGAGCCCGCCTTCACCCAACGGCGTCGCGATCGCTGCGATGGTATCCTGATCTGACATGCAATCAGTTACTTGCGGCAGGAACCTTTTGGGGGCTCCATGCCTTGCAGGAGGATGCGCGCCTTCTCGTAACTCTTCTTCTGCAAGAAATGCAGCAGCTCGGGGTCAGTGCCCGGTGGCAACTGCCGCGCCAAAGTCTCCAGCCGGTCAAATACCGGCAGCAGATTCGGCTTGGGATTCGCCGTCTTCATCTGCGCCACCTTGTCCTCCAGATCCAGGAGGGTGGCGAGGATGGCCTGTTCCGTTTCGTTCATGGCCATGAGATAACTCAAAGACATGAAAATGACCAATGCCGAAATCTGACCCCGACCTGATGGTACGGGGTTCATGCCGAAGGAATGAGCAATGACTAATTCTCAGTTCACGGCGACATCTGGTTGGGATTTAAGTCATTCCTTCGTCATTGGCGCTTGGTCATTCGTCATTAACCCACTGGCCCGCCGGTGCGACCAGCCTTGCTACTTGTGCGAATGGCGGGTAACTTGCTTATGGTTCACTTGAATTAGGCCGAGTTTATGAAAAACAACGTT
>JAURFH010000211.1:2249-6986 GCA_030834415.1 Verrucomicrobiota bacterium
GGGTCAGGAGACGGTATTGACCAATGAAGTGAAACTTACGGCCACCATCACCGTGGCCACCAATGCCACTTACAAAGTGAGCGGCGGTGCGGATCGCACCCTCAAACCCGGCCAAGTCCTCGGCAAAGATGGCCGCCTCACCGATACCGACGGTTCGCTCATGCCCGTGGAAGACCACGTCACCAAACGGGGCAATCAATTGATGATTGTGAAAGATGGTGTGGCCGGTCCGTTGACCTCACCAGTCACACTAGGAGACGGTTCCGTGGTCACCCTCGATGGCCAAATCCAGAAGGATGGCCGCCGCAAGTTCATCGTGGAAGGCCAGATCATCCAGCTTAGCGGCGAGAAGATCGAAGCCGTGGACACCGCCACCATCGTGAATGGACAAGTGACCGTGCAGTTGAACGGGCAGAGCATCAACGTCGCCCCCAACCGCAGCATCACCATGAATGACGGCACCCGCATCTATGGTGATGGTCGCGTCGTGAAATTCCGCGGTGGTGAGACCCGCCTGAAGGAAGGCGAGATCATGCGCATCGAAGGCGTGGCGACGAAGTAAGCCTCTTCCCGATCAGCGCTGGCAGGTCGGGCAAAAGTACGTGCTGCGCGTCGCCTGGATCAACCGCTTGATGGGGGATTCACATTTCACACACGGTTGGTTGAAGCGGTCATACACCAGCAGACGTTCCTCATAAAAATCCGGCGCCTCCGCAGGCTTGCCGTAATAGAACAATCCATCGCGCTTCCCCGAGCCGGCGTAGTCCAACGGAATGGTGCTGCCAAAGCGGATGGCTTCTCCCAAAACTTCTTGGATGGCCCGTAGCAACCCCACCACCTCGGCTGATTTCAGTTTGTCACTCCGTCGTTTCGGCGAGATGCCCGCACGGAAAAGTGATTCACTCGCGTAGATATTACCCACGCCGGCGATGAGCGTCTGGTCCAGCAGCTTTACCTTGATCGGTTGACGCGAACGTTTCAGGTTCGCCGCGAATACCCCACCATCAAACCCCTCTTCCAATGGCTCCGGTCCCAACTCGGTCAGTGGAGCCGTATCCAGGGTGAACCTCCCGAAGTAACGGGTATCCTCGTAAACCAGCACGTTGGCTCCCAGGTCCAACACTACGGCGGCGTGTTTGGGTAACTCCGCCTTCTTCGTCTGCAAAAAAATGCGACCGGTCATGCCCAAGTGCGCGACCAGCTGAAACGTTTCCCGCGCCCCCTTCGCCTTGAGTTGGAAGAGCAGAAACTTCGCGCGACGTGTCACGCCTTGTAGCGTCGCCCCTTTGAGAGCAACGGCCAGTTGTTCGGGTGTGGTCGGGCGGATGACCTTTTCGCGCCGAACGTTCACAGCCCGTATCCGCTGACCCTTCACCAACGGATCCAGATGACGCACCAACACTTCGACTTCGGGTAATTCAGGCATGAATAAGATGGGTTACGAAACAGGAGCTCAACCACTGCAAGCGCATTAAATCACGCCTTCTTCCGCAAAACAAACCACGCCTGACTGCCAAGATGCGGCGAGAGCCAACTGATCGGCGAGGCAGTGGTCTCCAACAGTTCAAAGCGCTCGGACAGTTTCTTCCGCAGTCGCATCCAGTTGAACCCTTTGTGATCGTGCGAGGAAAACCCATCGGGATCACGATGGATCGGGCGCTCGATATGTTGTTCCGCACCTGCGAACACACTCGTCATCAACTGCCCCCAGGTGTAAGGATTCATACCCGGATAATCTCCGAGTCCGCGCCAACCCGCGACACAACGGGCGGATTGCTTCACCAATAGGGGAATGCCTGTCTCCACCGGCACACTGATGAGCAGTTCGCCACCAGGCTTCACCCATTTCGCAAAATCATCGAGCATGGCATCCAGCGGCACCACGTGCTCCAGCACTTCCATGCATACCAAGGCATCATAAGCACCCTGATGTTCCGGCTTGGCGAGTTCGCTGCCGTGGATGAAGCGGAGTTTCTTTTGATCACCCGCGAGCCGCTTGTTGCATTCATCCACCTGCCGTTGGTCGATCTCCGCACCGATGGCCAAGGCAGGCGCCTGCGGGGATTGCATGAGCATGGCCAAGAACGTGCCGTCGCCACTGCCGTAATCGAGCAGCTTCTTACCCGCGAATCGTGCCGCAAGTTTCACCCCGCGCTTGAACCGCGACTGGTGGCTCCATGCGATGAGGCCGCAGCCGCAGCAGATCTGCTTCTTCGCGTAATGGCCCTGTTCGATCTCACCGCTCATAATGATTCATCACCGCACCAACTGTTTCAGAGTCTGACCCAACACGCCAGCATTCCGCTCAAGGTTATGCCGTTGCTCCACCCACGTGCGACCGGCCTCCGCGCGCTTCACTGCTGCCGGATAATCCTTCAGCAAATTCTCCAATGCCTGCTTGAGCGTGGCCGCGTGATTATCCTTCAAGAGCAAACCGCGCTCATCCTTGCCCATCAATTCAGCAGCCGCTCCCACCTCTGCCGTGATGACCGGCACGCCCAACGCCAGCGCCTCCAAGATCACCAGACCGAACGTCTCCAGGGTGGATGGGAACACAAACGCATCCGCCTGCTGCCACAGCGCCAGCCACTCGGGCGAGTACGCCTGAACGGCGTGATGGACTTTCACGCCCGACTCTTCCGCCATTGTGGCTTGCGTGACGATATGCAGTTCGGCCCGCTGGACGAAATGTTGCCGGAAGACCTCAAGCAAGAGCGGCCCGCCTTTGCGTTGAAAATCACCGCCAATGAAAAGCAGCTTTGGTTTGCTACCTAGTGCCTTGCGAGGGGTGAATGGTAGCTGGGTTAGATCTAGCGACGGGGGCAAAGTCTTAATCTTCTCCACTGGCTCCTGATAATCGCGCCGCAGACTCTCTGCCACGACTTCACTCCAGGGAAACATCTTCCGCGCCGCATGATACAAAGCGCGCTCTCCGGACATCAACGGCGCGATGGTTAACGGCAACATCCAACGCGTGGGTGCATTCGGCGCGAACCAGCGCGAACCGGCCAGTTGCTGAAACGTGGCATCCAGACAGACACATACCGGCAGCTCCTTCACCAAGTCCGCGAGCTGCAGGGCAACGCTCTGTGTATTCACCACCACGGCATCGAGCGGTTGCTTTGCCCGTAAAGCATCCAGTTCATTACGCACGTGCTGGCTGACCGTGAGCCGCCAGCGGGCGTTGTGAAAATCCAGCCCTGCCTTGCGCAAGCCACGCACGGAAGTCTCCGCGCGCCATTTCATACCCGGGGGGAGGGGGGTGGCGTGGATGACATGCGGCTGGATGCCCGCTTCCGGATGCGCCTCGAACCAACGGACGAACGGCATCAGATAGGAAGCGTGCCCCAGCGTGTTCTCGTTGAGAAACGCGACATGCATGCGCTCAGGAATTTACCGGTGCGCCGGTGATTTGCCGATACATTTGCTCATACAACGGCACGATTTTATCGGGCGCGAAATGATTCACCACCCGAGCCCGCGCTTGTTCGGAAAAGTGTGTGCGTTCATGCGGTTGCTGGATCCAAGTCTGGATACGTCGCGCCAGTTCACCCTTGGCCCCCATGTCAAAGGTCAGCCCGGCATCACCCACGATCCAGGTCGTCACCTCGTAATTGTGCGCGAGAACAGGCAGTCCACTGGCCATCGCCTCAAGGAAAACGATGCCGAAGGGTTCACGCTGGGCAGCATGGGCAAAGATATCGGCAGCTTGATAATAGGCGGGCATCTCCGCGGGTTTCACATTGGTGAGCACCAGCGCACGCTCGCACAGCAAGCCCGTGACCTTGTCCTGAAAAGCACAGGCATCCGCCGGACTCGCTTGCCCAATAAAGACAACGTATGGACGCTCTGCTACAGGCAGCGTAGCGACTTCTTGCGCGATCCAATCGAGACGTTTGTTACTGTTCGGCGAAAGATCACCCACTGCTAAAACCACCGTGGCACTGGGCGAAAGCTCATCTCCGAACAAGCGTCGCCGCACAGCAACGCGATCTGCTGGCGGTTGAAAATGTTCGGTGTCCACGAGATGCGGAATCGTGAACCACTTGCTGACATCTACGGATTCTTTGCGCGCCGCTTCAAGATAAGCGGGCGCAAGCACTTGGACGACATCGAACTGGCGGCACCAAGGCGGACCGAGCAAGAGACCATCCTTGTAAACCAGTTGCGCACCGAGTGCGTGAGCCGAACGCTGCAAACGTTGGCCGAGTGAAGGATCGGCCACATGGATGAGCGGATGGGGGTCGCGGGCGAGATGCCGTTTCAAGGCCGAGGCGAAGGTGAGCTGCTCGATCACGTAGCGGTTGTGCCAACTCATGCCGAAGCGGGAGAGAAACGATTCGCGTGGCCAGTTACCGATCTGCACATACGGACATTTCGTGTCCAGCGGCCCGCCGCCAAAGAGCGTCACCGGCCAACCAGCGGCATGCAGGGCTTCCGCGACGGTATGCGCCCATGTCTCATTGCCCCGGCGCACACGGCCGAGCCCCGAACACACCATGGCCACGCGTGGTTTCATGACTTGGCCGCCTCCTTGGCCTGACGCGTGCGCCAGAAACCTTTCCACGCCCCGAGCTTGATGGGCCAATGTTTCAGGCTTTGCAGATAACGTTCCTTGGCCTTGGCCGGTCGGCCGAGTTCTTCATCCACCAAGGCCGCCAACCCGAGGAAGTAAGCCTGACTGCGAGCACGTAAGAGCAAATACTTGGGACTGCCCGGCAATCGCTCCTGGATCAC
>JAURFH010000212.1 GCA_030834415.1 Verrucomicrobiota bacterium
TCCGGATTCGGCGCCGCCAGAGTGCTGAGACTGGAACAGGTAAGTGCAGCGGCGGTGCCTTTTAGAAATTCACGACGGTTCAGGTAAGTCATGATGCTTGGGTTTGTTGCGCGAAGTATGGTAGAAATTCTGTTCCGTGGCGAAAGGTTTTCAAATACAAATGAGCAACCCATCGTCAGTAGGTTAGTCAGGATATGATGAAACACTCAGCCACACTGCTTGTAGCGACGCTCGCCTCCGCCCTGGCCTTCAATCTTTCTGCCGCCGAACCCGAACTGACCGCGCAAGACTTGCCGCGCCTGAAGCCCACCGAACCGGCCGACGTGATGAAGACCTTCAGTGTGCGCTCTGGTTTCCATCTGGAACTCGCCGCCCACGAGCCGCAGGTCGTCTCCCCCGTGGCACTCGATTTCGATGAAGACGGCCGCATGTTCGTGGTGGAGATGATCGATTACTCCGAGCGCCGCGATGAACGTCTCAGCCGCATCCGCATGTTGGAAGACACGAACGGCGACGGCTATTTCGATAAGAGCATCGTCTTCGCCCAAGACCTGCCCTGGGCAACCGGCGTCATCTGCGCCAAAGGCGGCATCTTCGTTACCGCCTCCCCCGACCTCATCTGGTTCAAAGACACGAACGGCGATGGCCAAGCCGATGAACGCAAAGTTATCTTCACCGGCTTTGCCAAAGGCCGGGACAAACTGAACATGCAGGCCCTGCCCAACAGCATGCACTGGGGTCTGGACAATCGCATCCATGGCGCGACCGGCCCGAATGGCGGCATCCTCAAGAATCTCGCCCGCCCGGATGATCCCGCACAAAACGTGAATCGCCGCGATTTTTATTTCGACCCCACGACCTTCGAACTTTTCACCGAAGCCGGTGGCGGTCAGAACGGCTTGAGCTTCGACAGCCGTGGCCGTCGCTACGCCACCAGTAACAGCCGTCACCTGATGGCCTACATGTTCGATAGCAGCTACGCTGCCCGCAATCCGCTCTACACGATGCCGAATCCGCTCGTGGACATTCCCGTTGATGGACCGGCGGCAGAGGTCTATCGCACCAGCCCGGAGGAGGCTTGGCGCGTCATCCGTACGAAGTGGCGTGTGGATGGCACCGTGAAAGGCATCGTGGAAGGCGGCGGGCGCTCCTCCGGCTATTTCACCGGCGCGACCGGCGTCACCATTTATCGCGGTAACGCATATCCACCAGAGTTTCGGGAAAACGCTTTCATCGGCGATGCCGGCAGCAATCTCGTGCACCGCAAACGCATTCGCCCGGATGGCGCGGGCCTCATCGCTGAACGCGCCACGGATGAACAGACCTCCGAATTCATCGCGTGTTCAGATAACTGGTTTCGTCCCGTCAACTTCGCCAACGCCCCCGATGGCTGCCTCTACATCATCGATATGTATCGCGAAGTCATCGAGCACCCATGGTCTCTCCCCGAATCCATCAAGAAACTCGTGGACCTGAACAGCGGCAATGATCGTGGCCGCATCTACCGCGTGGTGCCCGATGAATATAAACGCCCAAAGCCACCGAAGCTTAGCCAAGCCAGCACCAAAGAACTCGTCGCCACCCTGGCGCATCCGAATGGTTGGCATCGCGACACCGCCGCCCGCCTCCTCTACGAACGTCAGGATACAGCTGCTGCCCCCTTGCTGGAAAAATCCCTTAAAGGTTCCAGAACTGCTTACGGCCGCATGCACGCGCTCTACGCACTGAATGGCCTCGGCTCTCTTTCAGCCACGCACGTGCTCACTGCGATGAAAGACTCTGACGCTCTAGTGCGCGAGCACGCCGTGAAGCTCTCCGAGAAATTCCTCAAACCGCTCGCTTCAAATTTATTACGCGATCAATTGACCACTCTCGCCAACGATCCAAGCATCGAAGTGCGTTACCAAGTTGCCTTCACCATTGGCGAATTGCCACCCTCCGACCGGACCGAAACACTCATCGCTCTCGCCAAACGCGACGGTGAAGACGAATGGGTCCGTAGCGCGATCCTTAGTTCGATGCCCAATCAGCCAGGCTTCATGCTCACCGCTCTGGAGAAAGACGAAGCCTTCCGTAAATCCAATGCAGGCCAAGCCATTCTGAACGAACTGCTGACCTTGCTGGGTGCTTCAAAAAACCAACAGGACATCGCGAGCGCCATCCGCTTCCTGGCCAACACACCCACGCCAGAAGCCTATCCTTACATCCAGGCGTTTGGTGCCGGCTTGCAACGGACTGGCAGCTCCTTTGCCAAGGCGGACAAGCGTGGTGAAGTGAATCCTGCCTTCCGCACCGCTCGGAAGGATGCAGCCTCTGTTTCAAACGGCGAATCCGCACAACTAGCCAGCATCCGCACCCTGGCATTCGATCCCGATCTCAACAGCCTGCAAGCCTTGGCTAAACTCCTCAAACGTGAGCACAGCACCGCCATTCAATTGGCTGCTCTCAGTTCGCTCGGCTCATTCAACTCACCGGAAGTGCCTCGTAGTGTCATCAGTCATTGGAACGAGCTGCCGCTTGCTGCCCGCAGTGCTGCGGCGGAACTGCTGCTCAAGCGGCCCGAATTTCACGGCAGCGTCATCCAGGCCTTGGAAGACGGCGTGATCCAGCCCCACGACCTCTCTGCCGCCCAGGCCAAGCGCCTCCGCACGCAAAAGAATCCTGACTGGCGCGCGCGGGCGGAAAAGCTCCTCGCCCAGAGCTTCGCTCCCAAGCGCGATGAAGCGGTGAAGCAATTCCAATCCGCCACCCAGCTCAAAGGCGATGCGGTGAAAGGTAAGCAAATCTATGCTGAACGCTGCATCTCCTGCCATCGCGCCGAAGGCGAAGGCTTCGCCCTTGGGCCGGACCTCGTGACCGTGAAGACCACCGGCCGCGAGAAATTGCTCGTGAACATCTTGGACCCGAATCGCGAAGTGCCACCGCAATTCCTCAGCTATGCCATCGACACCAAGGATGGGGAGAGCTACACCGGCCTGATAGTGAATGAATCACCGAACAGCGTCACACTACGCATGGCTTTCGGTCAGGAGACCACCATTCCACGAAGCAACATCGCGAAGCAGGCCAGCAGCGGCCAATCCCTTATGCCCGAGGGACTCGAAGCCGGTCTGACACCGCAAGACCTCGCGAACCTCATCGAGTTCATCATCATGGCGAACAAGTGAATAAACTGAATTTTCGGCTCCCTACTAAGTTGATTTCATGGGTATTTACGTTTCAGATAAAGGTATGCTAGGATTTATATATGACGACTGATGAGTTGATCACGGTTGACCCTGAAATTTTGGGCGGCACACCGGTGTTCCGGGGAACACGCGTGCCCGTGAAAACTCTGTTTGAGTATTTGGAGGACAACTACACTTTAGATGAATTCCTCGAATGTTTCCCAACAGTCACCAAGGAGATGGCCACCGAGCTTCTGGAAAGCTCCCGTAAAGCAGTATTGAAACCGGCCGCATGAAAATATTGTTGGACGAATGCGTGCCTTGGCCGATGCATAAGCTTCTGGTTGGCCACGAATGTAAAACAGCCCAACAGATGTGCTGGAGCAGCATCAAAAATGGCGATCTGATAAAAGAAGCAGAAAAAGCCTTCGACCTGTTCATCACCTCCGATCAAAATATTCGCTACCAGCAAAATCTGTCTGGCCGAAAAATCGCCATCCTCGAGCTTTCGACCAACAATCTGCGCCGCATACAGCAAGCCGCCAGGCTGATTTGTTCGACTATTGACAGCATTCAGCTCGATGGCTTCATAAACTTGGAGATTCCCAAGTAACTCCAGTGTAGCACTAGAGCCACTTCTTGATCTGCTCTTGATAGCGCGTGTAGATGAAGCCTAGCAAGATCAGCACCACGCCCAGTGCCATAAAACTCAGCACACGATAGAGCGTCGCCAGCCGCCAGACATCGATCAGCATCGCGCGCCCGATGGCAGAGGTCAGAACCACCAGCCCCAGCCAGCGATAACGCCGGTCCTGCATGACCAATCCCAGCAATAGGAAGGCGAACGCCAGGGCCGCCCAGCCTGCCGTGATGTAAAAACCGTCCCCATGCAATGACATCCACCGGTAGAGATAGAACCACAAGCTCATACCGGCCGCCGTGATGTAAAACGTGCCCAAGCCACGCGTTTCTTCCGGCTTGTCACTGAGCCGGTCCATGGCTTGCTGCTGCAGGAACATCATGGCCATCGCGACCAGATTAGAACCGACAATCACCGGCGTACCACCCGGACGCCAATAATCGAACAGCCCAAACGCCGTAAAGATGACGCTGACATAGAGCAGCACCTTCTCCCGCCGGAACAGACCCACGGTGAACACCACTGCGCCCACTAGCACCTGCATCCAGAACCATTTCTCTGGAGCCAGATATTGATGAATCCACAGCAGACTCATCATCGCAGCCATCGAGTAATAGAAATACGCGAGCGAATGCAGGCCGGTCTCTTCCAGTTTGCTATCCTTCGCCTGAAACGTACCCGCCAGATAACGCGCTCCGACCGCAAAGCCCAGCAACACCACGATCGGCAGCAGGTTTCGGGTGGAAGAAATGTCCTTGACCATCAAGGCGAAGGCAAACTCTCCGGCCAGCATCAGGACTAAAGCCTGCGCCACAATTGCCAGTGTTTGCCACCGCGTCAGCAAGGCATACACGGTGACACCGATTGCCATAACGGACGTCCAAACAATGCGTGGTGCCAAAGCGAACTCCTCCTGCAACCAAACCGCCCCCATGATGACCATCATCACGGCCAGCAATCCTTGGAAAACACTGGCCGTGCCGATGCGTATCTTGAGCTGGCTCTGATGTTGCCACCAATGCCCCATCCATACCGTGCAACCGATCACCGAGGCCAGCAGCCAGGACGGCATCACCATGATGGCAAGGTTGCCATACAGCCAGAGCAATTGACCCAGCACCAGATACAACTGTCCCAAGATCACCAACTCCTTCAACCGGAGCAGCGGATACATATGCACGATCAACAGCGCGATGAGCGAAAAGATTACAGGGCGATGCAGGGCATCCACGTTTTGCCACGCCGCCACCAGGCAAACGAGCCAGCTCGCTGCCGACCAGAAGAATAAACGGCCATCCGCCTCCGGATCTTCCTCTCTGGCGATCTGCCGTTGCGTCCAGCATCCGCAGAAAAGCGTGGCTCCACCGACTCCCACCGCCTTCATCAGGTCAGCCAGATCGAACTGCGCGATTTGCGGCAGGCAGTAGAACAGGCTAAGGGTGGCCGTCGCGTAAGCCCCGACCCGCAAGATCAACAGGTTCATCCGGTAGCCGATCATCACCAACGCCACACTCTCCGCCGCCAGCATCAGGGCCAGCGACATGCCGCTGAATTTGACGATGACACCCAAGGTCACCAGCAACAGTCCTTGCGTGAGCAGACTACCCCCGACTTCCTGCTCGTCTTCAAAACGACGCGCCGCCAACGCGGATAACACGAGCAGCACCGCACCGAAGCCCAAGGAGAACAGCCAGAAACGGCCATTCTGACTTTGCCAAAAGCTCAGTGTCGCGAGACCAAAGAAGGCAGCGTTGTTCAATGAGAAAAAGCCCGCGCGGTTCGTCTTGGCGAGCGCTTCCGACCGGCTGAAAAATCCAGCCGTACAAAAAGCCGTCCAGTAGCAGCCGAGGAAAGCCAACCCAAACCATGTCCCGGGCTGAGGCAGATGGCTCAGCGTCCATCCGCCATTGTAGTAGAACCTCCAGAAGGCATAACCCAAGTAAGCCCCCAGCATCCCCACAAAGGAAAGCGTCACCCACCGGTTGCGCAGGAAGAAGCCCACCGCCGCCAGCGTCAGGATGAGATTCGAGACCAGGGTGAACATCCCCACATGCGTCACCCCGGAGGTATAATAGGAAAGTCCAATGGCGAACAACGCCATGACCTCGGATTTCCTCCGGTCAGCGATCCAGAAAACCACAGCCGCCCAAGCCAGCAGCAATACCCCATCCATCAACCCACTCGAGATGACCCGCAGATACTCGATATGATGCGCTGCATAGGTGGCGAAATAAACTGTCGCAAGGCCACCGGCGAAAAGCACGTGCCCGAAGTTGATCAGCTTGGCATTCTCTCGATCCCGCTGGCACCACTGGCCACCCGCCAACAAAGTCGCACCCGCCAGGTAGATCAGACTCAGTTTGCCAGCCGGGCCAAGGTGGGGAATGTAATTCTGATAGGCGTAATATCCGAAGAAGGCCAACCCCGTCAGCAGCATCACCACCCCCAAGCGTACGAACCAGTAAGTGGCCAGCTTCATCTCAAGATCGCCGGTTTTCTTTTCCGGCAATTCGGTCGCAACTTCAGTCGCCACTTGAGCCACCGGCTCGACGGGCTCGATCACTGTTACCGGAGTTTCAATAACCGGTTTGGCCACCCTGATCGGCTTGGGCGTGGGCGTTGGTTGAGGAACCGGATCCTCCGGCAATGGCGGCGGCAGGACTGGCTGTGTGATCGGTGTGGGCTCGACCGGAACGGCATCAATGGCAGGTAAATCCATCAACTGGATTTCGAAGTTATCCAGTCGCCGGCTCAGTCGCTCCACTTGTCGGGCGACGTATTCGTGCTCCTGCCGCAACTGCTTGAACTGTTCCTGCATTTTTGTGTTCATCGGATGGCCTTTCGCATCAACGACCGCACAGCATTTTTGATCTCAATGGCCAGCCTATCCCCTTACATGGCGCAGGCGTTAATTGATAATCAGTCCGGCAACATTGATAAAACCAATGTTCCCCAAGCACCGCTTTTGGCTTCACCCGGATGCCCGGCTCGCGTACCACTGCGGGGACAGCATGCAACCGAACGATAAACGGATACTCCTCGCCATGGTCTTGGGCCTGTGGCTGTCCACGTTGCTGCTGTTCTCCCCGGCACGGAACTACGGGTTCATCACCTACGATGACGGCAAGTATGTG
>JAURFH010000213.1 GCA_030834415.1 Verrucomicrobiota bacterium
CTGTCAATGTCGGGCAGACGCCCTCGCAAGCCGTTATTCCCCGTGCCGTTAGGCACGAAAGATTCCTAGCGGCGGCTTTCAAGCCGCCGTTGGCTTCTATTGCGCTCCGTCACGTAGTGACGGAAGATTCTCTCACCACCTCTTCCGTCGCTACGCGACGGTGGCAAGCTCAACAAAAACAGCGGCTTAAAAGCCGCTGCTATGAATCCTACCCTCGCTAGCGCGAGGTGGCAAAAAAGGTGTGGTTTTTCACTCGTTCACCGGCACTTCATAATACTCCAGCGCCCACTCCTGCATGTATCGCACTTGCGTCGGTTTGATGCAGTAGACGAGCAGCGCCGGATTGTCGATGGACCCGAGATACTTTCGCATGAGCGGATTGCTGTCCCATATCTCTTGCAGCAAGGCCCGGTCTGTCAACACCTCGGCCACGCCGGTCAGACGCACCTGGTTGTGTCCCTCATCCAGATAACACAGCTCCACCTTGGGATTCGCCGCGATTTCGCCCGTCTTGTGATACATCTTGAGATTGGCGACATACACCGTGAAGCCATCCGTGCGCACCGGTGATACTGGCCGCAAACGCGGCTGGTCACCATCGATGGTGGCGAGATACGGAAACCGGTCTTCCTTCACCACCTTGGTGGCGCGTTCCAATACTTCCGCGGGCGTCAGTTTGGGAATATTCGACGGCGTCATGTTTTCAATGCTTATGCCCTGAGGGGAAATCAACCCGCAGGCGATTCGTTTGTTCTTGGACAAACGATAATCGGGACCATGCCTTGGGTCGAACGGATTTTACTCCCTGAGAACACGTTTAACACGTAACCATGGCTTGCAGCCAGCGTCTTAAGAGATAACCGCGCCATGAAAACGCTGCTACATACCGCCTTGCTTTTCGCTTTGGCCATTCAACTGGTCGCCCAGACGTCGAGCGAGCCGCCTATCGACTGGAAAAAGGCGCAATCACTCCTCCAGCGCAGTCAAAGGGGCGGGAAGCTGGATGCCGAGGAACAGGCTTACCTGGATCGCGCGAAGAAAATGCGCCAGCAAGGCCAACGTCCCAATAGCAGCGCCGCGCCCAAAGGTGAACCGTTCAAGCAGGCCGCCCTCACCGACCTAAAGGGCTCTTACAAAAGCCAGACTGGCGGTCTCTATGGCGAAGGCAAAAACGAACCTCCCGCCAAACAACTCAAGGCCGCCCAAGCCGCCGCCAAGCAGATCCAACCCCTCGATGCCGAAGGCAAACCCGCGGCCAAGGGCAAGATTGTCCTCGCCTCCATCGGCATGTCGAATACCACGCAAGAGTTCAGCAATTTTGTAAAACTGGCGAATGGCGATCCGGCCAAGAGCGAATCCCTCGTCATCGTGGATGGTGCCCAAGGCGGCCGCGACTCCCGCGCCTGGCTGACCACCGAAGGAAAAGAAGACAATGGCCGGACCAGCCCATGGGATGTGTTGCTGCAGCGTCTGAAAGCTGCGGGCGTGACTCCGGCCCAAGTGCAAGTGCTCTGGATTAAGCAGGCCCATATCTCCCCGGCGAACTTGGGTGAATTCCCCAAGCACGCCGAGACCTTGGAGGCGCATCTGCAATTCATCGTGCAGCACGCGAAAAAAACCTTCCCGAACCTGCGCCTCGCTTACCTCTCCAGTCGCACCTATGCGGGCTACGCCACCACGCAACTCAACCCCGAGCCCTATTCCTACGAGAGCGCCTTCTCCGTCCGCTGGCTGATCGAGAGGCAGATCAAGGGTGATGCCACCCTGAATTTCGATGCCGCCAAAGGCGAAGTAAAATCCCCGATCCTCCTCTGGGGCCCGTACCTCTGGACCAACGGCACCGAAGGCCGCAGCATCGACGACTTGAAATGGACCACCGGCGATGTCGCCAACGACGGCACCCATCCTTCAGCAAATGGCCAGCGAAAGATCGCCGAACTGTTGCTCAACTTCCTCAAAACAGACTCTACCGCCCAAGGTTGGTTCCTCAAAACGTCCTCAGCGAAAACGCCCGTCACGAAGTAATCCATTTGCTGCCAGGCCGGACCGACGCAATACTCCCACCCATTCGCTGCCACAACTAGGAGCGAAGGAGTATCGGGATACTGTGCAACTGGCTCATTTAAGACTGCGCGATTTTCGCAATTACGCCCGGCTGGACGTTGACTTCGGCCCGGGCTTTCACCTGCTTTTGGGCGGGAATGCGCAGGGCAAGACTAGCATCCTTGAGGCCATCTACCTGCTGTCCACCCTGCGTTCCTTTCGCGGTGTCGGTGGGGCCCAGATGGTCCGGCACGGCCAGACCGGCTGGTTCGTAGGTGGAAACATCGTCAGCCAGACCGAGCATGAGCTGAAGATGTATTGGTCCATGAAGGAAAAGAAACTGAGTCTCGACGGTCAGGCGGTGAAGAAGCTGGCGGATTATTACGGCACCGTCAGCACCGTGGTCTTTTGCACGGAGGATCTGCAATTGGTGAAAGGCACCGCGCGCATCCGGCGGCGCTTCCTCGATCTCCTGCTCGCGCAGACCCAGAGCGGCTATCTCACCAAGCTCCAGCGCTACACCAAGGCCCTGCGCTCACGGAATGCCCTCTTGAAATCGCATAAGGTGGACGAAGCCGCCTTGGAAAGTTTTTCCACTGAACTCGTCGCCTTAGGCAACTGGCTCATGGCCCAGCGCAAGGAGCTGGCCCCGCGCCTCTCCGCCCTCGCCCGGCTCGCCTACCGCCGCATCTCGAATGACGCGGAAGAATTGAAGCTCGAATACCAGCCGAGCATC
Source organism: Verrucomicrobiota bacterium (assembly GCA_030834415.1). Taxonomy (GTDB): domain Bacteria; phylum Verrucomicrobiota; class Verrucomicrobiia; order Limisphaerales; family JAEYXS01; genus JAEYXS01. Next base: position 2,780 of record JAURFH010000213.1, read on the forward strand.
AAAAAGGATTTTGCCATCGAGCTCGCGCAATCACGCGGACGCGAGAAGACCTATCGCACCACGATGGTCGGACCACACCGTGATGAACTGAACCTCGCGCTAAACGACAAGTCGGCCGCGCAATTCGGCAGCGAAGGTCAGAAGCGTTCCCTCTCCATCGCGCTGAAGATGGCCCAGGCGGAATACCTCACTGGCATCCACGGCACTCCGCCCATCTTGCTCATCGATGATGTGATGGGCGAACTGGACATCAAACGCCGCAGCGGTTTCCTCCCCTTGCTGGAACGCACCAATCACGCCCGCGGCCAGGTCTTCATGACCTGTACGGAAGAGAACTGGCCACGAGAACTGGGTCGCGATATCCAGAGGTGGTTGGTGAAAGCGGGGACGCTGAAAAAGATGGGTAATCAGGGCTAACAACCTGAGCTTAGTTTTCCCTACCAAACAAACAATTCCAGCAAGATAGGTATCCAAAGCACGCAGGCACATGAAGCTGCATGGAATCTGCGGAGAATGTCAGACCGTCCCCATGTTGCCTTGAGTTTTTTAAGCCATAGCATCATCGCTATTGAAGTCAGAAAAGATGGCCATATCACGATAGGGGCCGCCATCATCACCATATTAGCGCCCTGTTCCGGCTGTAAGGCCAACGCTATTAAAACCAAAAGCAACAGATCACATATTATTACTAGCGCAGTTAATAAATATACGACTGCTTTCATCGGCGTATGAAAACCATCACGGGATTTTTCATAAATACCCCAACATCCAACAAAGGAAAGCCTGCCACCGCAGCTGCTACCAATCTCAGAAGGTCGCCGCAGGCGCCGGCAACTCCCGCTCGATTTCACTCACTCGATACCCAAACCCGCTCCCTTTGATCGTGGACAGATCCACCCCGCCATTGCGCCGCTGGTAAATCCCCGGATGCACCTTCGCCTCGATGGATGAAGCCTCAGGATAGAACTGCATCGCATTCGTCTCCACGCCCATGATGGTACCTACGAAGGCCGCGAGTTGCACATGGGGGATCTGCGCGAGCATGGGATTCGTCAGGTCCTGCACCATCAAGGTCATGCCATGCGCCTTGGCCCAGCAGGCGCTGAGGATGGCCCCGCTCTGCGTCTTGCACGTCTTGAGTGCGACCCCGGTCCAGCCAAGTTCACGACCGAGCTTCACGTGCTTCCAATCATGCGCGCTCTCATCGAGGAAGAGCGGTTTGCGGGCAGAAAGGCTGTGCGTATCGATACGATCCTTCTCCAGTTCATACGGGAACGGCTGCTCCACGTAGAGGATCATCCCGTAGTAACGCGGATGTTCATCCCGCAGACGGTCGAGGATGTCATTCACGTATTTGGGATCGAGAACCGTGCAATTGAAGTCTGCCGTGAGCCAATCCACGCCCTGCTCCACCGCGATCTTGCCGATGGCCACCGTGCGAGCGTAATCCCACGCCGCATCATTACCTTTCAGCTTGATTTTCAGGCATTTCAGGCCGTCACGCTTGATCCACTCGGGCAGCACCACGGGGTAGCCATCATTCGGCTCCGTGCCTTTGCGCTCGGAGTCATCCAGCAGATCCAAACCGCCCACCAGATGCCAGGCGGGCAACTTGTCCGGCCGCTGCTTCGCGAAGAAATCCTGGGGATACAATCCCTTGAACGAAACACTGGTGCCCTCAGCAGGCGTGAGCAACTGCTCCAACGTACGGTTCATGTGCGTCGGTCCATACGTCTCATACACCGGCAAACCGAGGAGATTCCCATATGCATCGTGCAGGGCGATGTCGTAAAGGGAAAAACAGACGAGCGCCGCAAGCCATGGCATCGGCTCTTCACCAGCACGCGTCGCATTGAATTCTTTTAGCAAGCGCGGCAGCTCATGCTCTTGGAAATCATTGCTCAGTTCGATCGGATGACCCGGCTCCGCATACTTCACCAATTCTGAGCCGAGCAATTCCGTGAACTTCTTCAAGGCCGCATGGCGCGTCTCATACGGCAACGAGCTGGGCCAGACCCACGTCACGCTGAGCGGCGTCTCACCCCAGCCCTCCGCTGTTTTGCCGTCGCGATCCAGCACCGTCACCTTCGCCCGCGCACAGGTCACATACGTCACCGTCTCAGTGCCGAACTTCAACGGCACACGGGTATAGACCGGCAGATAGTAGAGCGTGGCAGCAGTGCAGCGGATATCAGAATTCTTCATGCAATGGGGCGTAAATTAGGGACAAAACAAAAACCAAAGAAGCATAAAGTGAATGACCAATGACGAAGCACGAATGACGAAGGAATGCCCCAATGACTCATTGGACATTGCTCATTCCTTCGTCATTAGGATTTCGTTCTTCGTCATTTCTTACCGGCATCCTTTTTACGAAAGACCTCCGCATGTGCCCGCGCCACATCGCCCATGTAACCCTCCACTCCATACTCACCGGCAGCTTTGAAGATATGCTCGCGCGCCTCCTTCTCCTTGCCCTCCGCCTCATACCAGAGGCCGATGTAGAGGTTCGCGTAAAACAGGCGGTTCTTCAATTCGGCTGGACCGGGATTTCCCACCCGCGCGGCACTGAGCACCTCGCCCACCCCGCCTTCGCCTGCATAAAGCGCATGGATCTGCATCATCGGCACCCGGCTATCGGCCCGGATGGGGATGAACTCCTTCAGCGCCGTCGCCTTGCTCTTGGCCTTCACTACGCAGATGTAATGGAAGACGGCATTTTCCACATCTTCCGCATTCACCTTGCGATGCTCCTCAAACTGTTTGGCCCCCTCCTCATACATCCCGGCGTAATACAGGGAAATGCCGCGCTGCCAGTGGTAAGGCTTCTGTTCCGGAACCCGTTCGAGGAAGGCATCAAAGTCCGCCACCGATTCCTTGAAATTACCCAAACGGAAATTTATCTCTCCGCAGCGTTGATAGAGAGGCGCAGCCCGGGAATCCCCTTTCAACACCAGTTGGTAATCGGCGAGGGCCTTCGCATACTGTTTGTCCAACTCAAACAGCCTCCCGCGAAAGTAATGTCCGCGCAGATCCTTGTCTTCTGCCTGGACCGCCTCTTCCGCCAGCTTGATGGCCTGCTTCACATCGCCGGCCTTCAATTTCTCATCGGCACGCTGCAGGATATCCGTGACCTTGGGGTCCTCGACGACTTGCGCAACCAACGGAATGCCCGTCAAAAGGGAGAGTAGCAGGATAAAGGAACTAGTTTTCATGTGACGAAGGGCAAACTACCCCACTGCGGGGGTATACTCAAACAGAATGAAAGCAGGGACGGGCAGGCTCACAGCAACTTGCTGTCATCTGTCGCGGCAAGCCGGTTCAGTTTCTTTTTGATGACCTCCACGTGCTTGGTCAGCTCATAGACGGTCTCATAGAGGACCTTCTGCGTCTCCTCGTCCTTCAAGGCGGGCACCGCCGGATGGATCTTCATCAACTCACGGGCGATGTTGTTGCAGACGGAACGGATCTGCTCAGTGGCTTCTTGGCGGTCCATAACTGGTTAGAGGGAAAGTATAACTAGCAGGGCATCCCAAATCACTGGGGCCGATACTGGGTCTTCGCTTCGGGCAACCATTCTTGTAATTGCTTCACCCGGGTCTCATCCATGGGATGTGTACGTAAGAACCACGGGGTTTCGGAGCCACCAGACGCGTTGTTGTATTCGCCAAAGCGTTGCCAGAAAGCCACTGCCGCCTCGGGATCATACCCCGCCCGCGCCATGTAGATCAGACCGATGTGATCCGCCTCAGATTCCTGGCTGCGGCTGTGCGGCAACGACACCCCGACCTGGGTGCCCAAGCCGTAAGCCGTCTGGATGAGGGCGGCGTATTTGCTCTTGGCAGTGGCCGAGCCGACCACTTGCCCGATCATCTGGATACCCATGGCGTGACTGATGCGCTCGCCACCATGACGAGCCACAGCATGCGCTACCTCATGACCGATGACCGTCGCCAAACCCGCTTCATCTTTAGTGATGGGCAGTATACCGGTATAGACACCGACCTTGCCACCCGGCAGACAGAAGGCGTTGGCTTCCTTGCTGTC
>JAURFH010000214.1 GCA_030834415.1 Verrucomicrobiota bacterium
GCACCTGCGCGAGATATATGATCCGCCGATTTGCCTGTATATCAAAGGTTCCTTGCTCGAGAAGGACAAGCACTCCGTGGCCATCGTCGGTTCGCGCATGACCACGAATTACGGCACGGAGACCGCGCGCAAGTTCGGCTATCAACTCGCCTACGTGGGCGTGACGGTGGTGAGCGGCGGCGCCCGGGGCATCGATACCAGCGCGCATCAAGGGGCCTTAAGCGCCAAAGGGCGAACCATCGCGGTGTTGGGCACGGGCATCAACATCGTGTTCCCCACAGAGAATGCTCAACTCTTCCAACGCATCTCCGAGAACGGCGCGCTCATGACGCAGTTCCCCTTCAACCGCCCGGCGGACAAGCAGACGTTTCCCATCCGCAACCGCATCGTCGCGGGCATGACGCTCGGCACGGTGGTTGTAGAGGCGAATCTTTCCAGCGGTGCGCTCATCACCGCGCGCATGGCGGTGGATGAAGGGCGGCAGGTCTTCGCCGTGCCAGGCCGAATCGATTCGCCACGCAGCAAGGGCTGTCACGAACTGATCAAAAAGGGCGCGAAACTTTGCGAGAGCGCGGAAGATGTCTTGAGCGAGTTCGAGTATCTCTTCCCCACCACGAACCGCCCGCCCTCACCCGCCGAGACCGGTGAATTGCCTGCACTGGCGCTCTCGGACAATGAATCCCGCGTGCTGGATGCCTTCAACAAAGGCAGCGAGACTAGCATGGATGAAATCATCCGCGGCAGCGGCCTGCCCGCCTCCGCCGTCGGCGCGTCCCTCTTCGGGCTCGAGATGAAAAAGATCGTGAAGCGCCTGCCGGGGAATCTGTTCACAAGGAACAGATAAGACATGCGCTAAGTAACTATGCTTTGCGAAATGGCACCAATTACGCCATAATATTGTTATGAGGAAGAAGCGGAAAATCCTGATCATCGTGGGTTTGATGACAGGCGTGCTTATGGTGGCTTGGCAGTGGCCCATTTCGTCATATGACTTCACCAACGTACACCCTATCATTCAGAATCTTAAACAGCCCTATCAAAACGTATATGTGAGCTACTATTTAGATGGAGGCAGCATTGGAATAAGAATAATCGATCAAGACGGCCAGCAATTGAAGCTGGCATTGCCCATTTCGGAGGGCCCGGGATACCGAAAACTCTATCAAGGCGCAACTCACCATACAGAGACTAATGCGGTGGAAATCGTCTTCTCAGAAGACACCAGAAAATATCTTATCGATACCATCGAGCATTATGCCGAGAGTATAGACCGGGATATCTCGCTGATCGCTTTGCGGGGAGCGTTCCGCGACTACGCCAAGGCGTATGGCCACGCCTTACTGCGCAGAGAAAATGGGCCATAATCCGCCAGCAACGAGCTGAACTACTCGTTTTCTTTTTTCGGTTCCGGCACTGGCGGAGCTTCACCTGTCGTCGGGACCAGCGCCGCTTCCTTCAATTTCGCCACGAGATCTTCCACCTTCCATTCGTTGCCGATGAAGATGGCGTGCACGCGACCACGCGTATCGAGCACCACGGTGCGGCCATTGTGATCGAAGTTGAAGGTGCCTTCCTCGCGATTAAAGACCAGACCGAACCGCTCGGTGATGTCATCCACCTCGATGAGCGCACCGGTGAGGAAGCTCCATTTCTCCGGATTATAGTGCGCGCGCTGCGCATAGGCGCGCAAGACGGGCGGCGTATCGAACTGCACATCGAAGGACAGGCTCAGCAGGTGATAGTTCTTAGGTCCCTTCTCATCGGCTTCCATGGCCTTTAGGGTGTCCTCAAAATTCTTGGTGAGACGCGGGCAGAAATTCGGGAACGGGCAACGCGTGAAGATGAACGTCAGCGCCACGGCCTTGCCGCGAAAGTCATCCGTCTTGATGTCCTTGCCCAGCTCATTGAGGAAAGGATAGTTCGGCAAGGTGTCCCCGATGCCCAGCATATCCACATTGCGCACGAGGCGGGTGGTGGGTGGCGGCACAGGCGGCATGTCTTTGTGGTTCAGCACGCGGACCTGATCAATCCAGCCGTCGTCAGAAGTGACGAGCAGGCGGAAGGCCACGGAATCTCCAGCCTTCACCCCGGAAAGGTCACCGGCCTCTTTCACGCTCAGGGGCATCGTCATCGCGGGCATGTAACCCGGCACTTCCTCGTGCTTGATGATGGCGGTGCGGCCATTCGGGCGGATCTCCTGGATGACCCCCTTCACCTCATAGATGTTCGTGGTGCCCGGGGCGGGATCAGAGGAATCCGCGGCACTGTCCACGGCTGGGGCGGGTGGCGGCATCTTGGCGCTCGTGGCCTCTTCCGTAGGCGGAGAGCAACCGGACCAAATGAGCGTAACTGCCGCAAAGGCAGTGACGTAAGCGATTCGCTGGACAATCTTCAGTCGCATTTCAAAACGAGTTTAGCGGCAGCATGCCGGTGATACAATGACGGGTAACACCCACAAAAGACTCCTAATGAGACTCAGGGTGTTGGACTCGCCACGCAAATTGGACGCCTGAGCCGGAGAAATCTCTCGAAAATAATTTACTGAATCAGCGCCAAACGGGCTTCGTCATACTTTTCCTCATTGAATCGTGGGCTTTTTGCGGCTTTGCTAGGCTCACTTCATCAGTCCGTGAAAACGATTATGCATCAACGTCTCTTAGTCGCTGCCTTGACGTTGTTGAGTGTGGTCTTCGCCCATGCCCAGCAACCGTCCAAACTGGAACTCAAACCCGGCGAACACATCGCCATCATCGGCAACACCCTGCCGGACCGGATGCAGCATGACGCCTATTTCGAGGCGTTGATCCATGCGAAGCTGCCGAAGCATGAGCTGGTGATCCGCAATCTCGCCGCCGCCGGGGATGAGGTGATGAAACGCAGCCGCTCAGAAAACTTCGGCACACCGGATGAATGGCTCACCAAGGTGCAGGCGGATGTCATCTTCGCTTACTTCGGTTTCAATGAATCCTTTAAAGGCTACAACGGCCTGGAGCAATTCAAGGCCGAGTTGGGCCTGTTCCTGAAGGAGACAAAGGCGAAGAACTATTCCGGCAAGGGCAATCCACGCATCGTGCTGTTCTCCCCCATCGCGAATGAAAAGCATCGCGACCCGAATTTCCCCGACCCGGCGGCAAACAACACGAATCTCGAGAACTATACCGCCGCCATGGCGGAAGTGGCCAAGGCGAATGATGTGCAGTTCGTGGACCTGTTCCATCCCTCGCTGGAACTTTACGCCGGCCTTGGCAAGAAAGATTCCTCCCTCACGGTGAACGGACTGCATCTCACCGAGGCAGGCAACAAGGCGTTGGCACCGATCCAGTTCCAAGCGGTCTTCGGCGAGAAAGCCCCAGCGGGCAACTTCGAGAAACTGCGCGCTGCGATCATTGATAAGAATAAGGAGTGGCATGCGCGGTATCGCACGGTGGATGGTTACAACGTCTATGGCGGCCGCTCCAAGATGGCTTATGAATCCCCGAAAGGGGCGGCGAAGATCACCAACTATGAGGTGATGCAGCAGGAGATGGCGCAACGCGATGTCTTGACGGCGAATCGCGAAAAGCGCGTCTGGGCCGTGGCCAAGGGTGGCGATCTGAAGGTGGATGATTCCAACCTGCCACCGGTTACCGAAGTGAAATCGAACAAACCTGGCACCAACCCGGATGGCACCTACACCTTCCTCGGTGGCGAGGAAGCGATCGGCAAGATGAAGGTCCACTCGGGAATGAAGGTGAATCTCTTCGCCAGCGAGGAGCAGTTCCCGGAGCTGGTCTATCCCGTGCAGATGAACTGGGATACCAAAGGCCGCCTTTGGGTGGCCTCGTGGTTGAACTACCCGGAGCGGACGCCCACCTCACCGAAGGGCGACAGCCTGCTCATCTTCGAAGACACGAATGGCGACGGCAAGGCGGACAAATGCACCACGTTCATCGAGGGCTTGAACTGCCCGACCGGCTTCCAGTTCTACAAAGATGGCGTGCTGCTTATGCAGGCACCGGATCTGTGGTTCGTGCGGGATACGGATGGCGACAACAAAGCGGACTCCATCGAGCGCGTGCTGATGGGCATGGATTCGGCGGACTCGCATCATACGGCCAATGCCATCTGCCATGAGCCCGGCGGCGCGATCTATCTGAGCGATGGTGTCTTCCATCGCACCCAAGTGGAAACGGCGAATGGTCCGGTGCGGAACAATGACGGCGCCATCTACCGTTTCGAGCCGCGCACGGGCAAGTTTGAGACGTATGTCTCTTACGGTTTTGCGAATCCGCACGGGCGCGTGTTCGATTACTGGGGCAACGACATCATCACCGACGCCACGGGCAACGCCTCGTATTTCGGACCGGCCTTCAGCGGGCGCATCGATTACCCGGCGAAGCATCCCCGGATGAACCAGTTCTGGGATCGCCCTTCACGGCCTTGCCCCGGCACGGGCATCTTGACCAGCCGCCATTTCCCCGAGGAGTTCCAAGGGAACTTCCTGAACCTGAATGTGATCGGCTTCCAGGGCATCTACCGGGTGAAAGTGAACGCGGAAGGTTCCGGCCTGAAGGGACAGACGATGGAGAACCTGATCTCCTCGGAAGATCCGAACTTCCGCCCCTCAGATGTGCGCGTGGGGCCGGACGGGGCGATCTATTTCCTGGACTGGCATATCCCGCTAATCGGCCACTTGCAGCATCACTTGCGCGATCCCAACCGCGAAAGCTCACGCGGACGCATCTACCGCATCACGTATGAGGGGCGGCCTCTGCTGAAGCCGGCAAAGATCGACGGGCAACCCATCGAGAAGCTGCTCGACCTGTTGAAGGAACCGGAGAACGGCACGCGTGAACTCGCGAAAGTGGAACTCGGGAAACACGACAGCGCGAAGGTCATCGCCGCGGTGAACAAATGGGTCAGCAAGCTGGATAAGAAAGACCCGGCTTATGAGCATCACCTGATGGAGGCGCTCTGGGTGCATCAGTGGCACAACATCGTGAACACAGACCTGCTCAAGCGCATGCTGCGCTCCCCGGAACCGAATGCCCGGGCTGCCGCCACGCGCGTGCTGTGTTACTGGCGCGATCGCGTATCCGATGTGCTGCCCTTGCTGATGGTGCAGGCCCAGGATGAGAGCCCGCGCGTGCGCTTGGAAGCCGTGCGCGCCGCGAGCTTCTTTGAGACGGCGGATGCGGCGGATGTCGCGCTCGCCTCGCTGAAGAAACAGCCCACGGATTACTATCTCGACTACACGTTGGGCGAGACGATGAAGCAGCTGGAGAAGTTCTGGCGCAAAGCCATCGCCGACAGCAAACCCATCGCAGCGGACAACGCGGCGGGCATCGACTACCTGCTCCAATTCCTGAGCTCTGGCGAGCTGCAAAAGCTGCCGCGCACTGGTGGCGTGCTGGAAGCCATCCTGACGCGTCCCGGCTTGAGCGATGTGGACCGCGCCTTGGCCCTGGATGAACTGGCGCAGCAACGCAAGGTGGACAAGGTCACCCTGTTGCTCAATCTGCTGGATGCCAAAATGAAGGACCGCAGCGCGTCGGGCAACCTCGCCCGTTTGTTGCCCTGGCAGGCACCGGAGGAATTGAAAGCCCAGCGCCCACGACTGGCCCGGCTGGTTTCAGCAGGTGCGGCTGATGTGCGCTCTGCCGCTTGGGCAGGACTGGCGCTGGCGGATGACTCGTTCGACCAGGTCTGGGCGGAGGCTATGAAGGATCCGCAGAAGTTGCGTGACCTGCTCGCCGGCATTCCCCGTCCGGCCGATTCCGAATTCCGCGCCAAGGCTTACAGCAAGGTATTCCCATTGTTGAACGAGCTGCCAGCCGCTTGGAAAACAGATGCGGCAAAAGGAGCGAAGGGACGTTATGTGCGTATCGAACTGAACGGCAAGGCGACCTTGACGCTGGCCGAGGTGCAGGTCTTTAGCGATGGCAAGAACATCGCGTCGCAGGGCAAGGCCAAGCAATCCAGCACCTCCAATGGCGGTGAGGCGAGCCGGGCTATCGATGGCCGGACGGATGGCTCTTGGGGCAGCGGCACGCAGACCCACACCACCGAGAGGCAAAACAATCCATGGTGGGAACTGGATCTGGGCAGCGAGAAGGCCATCGAAGAAATCGCGGTGTGGAACCGGACGGATGGCACCTTGGGCCAGCGTCTGGATAAATTCACGCTCGTAGTATTGGATGGCAGCCGCAACGAGGTCTTCAAACAGGCAGGCAATGCGGCTCCAGCACCAAGTGCGAAGCTGACCGTGAGCGCACCCGACCCGACGAGCCACATCCATCAAGCAGCCATTCTGGCTCTGGTGAGCATGGGGCATGAGCAGCAGGCGGTCTTTGGCGCACTGGCCAAATTGATTGCGGACAATAAAGATGTAACAGCCGCCGCCCGCGGTATCGTGGTGTTGCCGCGTGCCGAATGGCCGAAGGCAGAAGCAGGCAAGACGGCGAAAGCCATCGCCGCCTGGGCCAAGACGGTGCCGGAAGGCGAACGCACGGCGCAGGAATTCATCGAAACACTCCAAGTCGCAAAAGATCTGGCCGGGCAATTGCCCGCAGCTGAGGCGACGGCGTTGCGCAAGGAATTGCGCGCCTTGAGCGTCTCGGTGTTCGTCATCCGCACAGTGACCGAGCAGATGCGCTACGACACGCCACGCATCGTCGTTGAGGCAGGCAAGCCCTTCGAGATCATCTTTGAGAATCCGGATTTCATGCCGCATAACATGGTGGTGGTGAAACCCGGTGCGCGGGAGAAGATCGGCAACCTCACGGCGACCATGTTGCCGGATCAGCTCGACAGTCAGGGACGTCCCTTT
>JAURFH010000215.1:0-2308 GCA_030834415.1 Verrucomicrobiota bacterium
CCGCCATGGTCCTCCCGCCGCATACGCTCAGCCAGGACACCATCAAGACCATCCGCGATTACACGCACTCCATGGCCCGTGAACTGAAGGTCATCGGCCTCATGAACGTGCAGTATGCCGTGAAGGATGGCATCGTGTATGTTTTGGAAGTGAATCCTCGCGCCTCGCGCACCGTTCCGTTCGTCTCGAAAGCCATCGGCCAGCCGCTCGCGAAACTGGCGGCCCGTGTGATGGCCGGCAAGACCCTCAAGGAACTCGGCTTCACGGAAGAGATCTGGACGAAGTACTGGGCCGTGAAAGAGTCCGTCTTCCCGTTCAACAAATTCCCCGGCCAGGATATCCTGCTCTCACCGGAGATGCGTTCCACAGGTGAAGTCATGGGCCTCGATGACGATCTCGGCATCGCTTACGCCAAGAGCCAGATGGCAGCCGGCTCTTCATTACCGCTCAAGGGCAAGGTCTTCATCAGTGTGGGTGACGCGCACAAGGGTGAGGTCGCCGCCATCGCCAAAGATTTCGTGAACTTGGGTTTTGAACTCGTCGCCACCGGCGGCACCGCCAATGTCATCGAAGAGGCGGGGCTCAAGGTGCAGCGTATCTTCAAACTGCAAGAAGGCCGCCCGAACGCTGTGGACTTGCTCAAGAACAAAGAGATCCAGCTCGTCATCAACACGCCTTCCGGTCAGGTGCCGCGTGCGGATGAGGTCAAGATCCGGGGCACCTCGGTGCTCACGCAGACGCCCATCATGACCACCATCAGCAGCGCCCGCGCCGCTGCCCTGGGCATTGCCGCCCTGCAGAAGGATGGCTACGGCGTGCAGACGATCCAAGAGTATCACTGAGCAAATCCAGGCAAGATTGATTGATTCTAAAAGCGTCAGCCTACACGGGCTGGCGCTTTTCCCTTTGCGGAGTCAGCTTCCCGTTTTAGTCTCCGTCCGGTTCCTATGGCGCACTACCTCAATCTGGCAGACTGGGCAGTCATCTTTCTCTATCTCATCGGCGTCATCATCTTTGGGCTCTCGTTTGGCAAGGACCAAAAGAATACGCGGGACTATTTCCTAGGCAGCAAGAACATCCCCTGGTGGGGTGTCGGCTTGTCCATCGTCGCCACCGAAACCAGCGCCCTGACTTTCATCGGGGTGCCCGCCATGGCCTTTGGCGTCGATGGCCTGAGCTTCATCCAGATCATTATCGGCTACGTGCTCGCGCGGCTAGTGTTGGCGGCGATCATGGTGCCGCGTTACTTCCGTGGGGAGATCTACTCGCCCTATCAACTGATGGGAGACTCTTTCGGCCCCGGAGCCCAACGCACGGCCGGTTTTCTCTTCATGATCGCCGGCACGCTGGCAGCCGGCGTGCGGGTTTATGTGACTTGCATTCCCATCAAGCTCATGCTGGATGTGGATATCCTGCCCGCCATCTTGCTCTTTGTCATTCTCTCCCTCATCTACACTTACATCGGCGGCATCAAAGCGGTGATCTGGACGGATGCCGTCCAGTTCATCCTCCTCATCGGCGGTGGCATCATCACGCTCGTTTATATCCCGAGCTTGATCGAAGGTGGATGGTCCGGTGCCTTCAAAGAAGCGGCAGCGGCGGATAAGCTCCATTGGTTCAATCCGCATCTCTCCCTAAGCTTGCCGTATAGCATCTGGATGGGTGTCATCGGGGCCACGGTGCAGGTGATGTCTTCCCATGGAGCGGACCAGTTGATCGTCCAACGCGTGTTGACCTGTAAATCGGAAGCAGAAGGCAAGAAGGCGCTTTATTTCAGCGCCGTCATCATCCTGCCCATGTTCCTGCTCTTCTTGCTCTGCGGCACCATGCTTTGGGTCTATTACCAACATCACGCACCGGCCATTCCGTTGCCGGAGTCGCAGGCCGGGTTCAAGCAGACTGACTACATCTTCCCTATCTTCATCATCTCGGTCATCCCGAATTTGCTGAAAGGACTGATCATCGTGGCCATTCTTTCTGCCGCCATGTCCTCCGTCAGCTCCACCCTCTCCGCACTAGCCTCCGTCTCGACCATGGACTTGGTCAAACCGCTGACCGGTGGCCGTAAGAGTGAGGACTGGTATTTCCGCTTCAGCAAATACTCCACCATCTTCTGGGCGGTGATTTTGATTCTCGTAGCTTACCTGACCCGGCAGGCGACCTCCGTGCTCAACGTGGCCTTTTCCCTGAATGGCATCACCAGCGGGGCCATGTTGGGCGGTCTCCTGCTGGTGCTGATGTGGAAAGGCGGACGCAGTTGGCCAGTGGTCGTTGGCATGCTCGCCTCGCTCGCCACCATGATCTTCAT
>JAURFH010000215.1:2621-6690 GCA_030834415.1 Verrucomicrobiota bacterium
AGATTCGGGTAGCAGAACGTTTCTTCAGCGGGGTCCCCCAACCCCCACCTCCTTGGCGTCTGTTGCCCGAATCACTTTTTACTCTCAAAAAGTCTCCCACTAGATTATTCCGAGAAACAGAGCCATCCAAAGTTGCTGGGTTTCGCTAATTCGACGCCTTGGACAGACTGAATTTCATCGTCACCGGCTCGAGCAGCACTTGGATTTGTTGCTTAAGCTCTATGGCCTTGGCCTCTGCTTCTGCCAGCGGTAAACCCTTGGCCATACCAGGCCGCTTGTGCCCGGTCGCATTCAACCAGGCATCACTGAGCAACTTGCGGCGCTGGCTGATGAGTTTAAGCAACTGGACCTCATTGCGTTGCAAGGAGGTATTCGCCAGCCGGTTGACCGCGATACCCGCCGCCAGTTCTTCTGCCGTTGCCGTGATGACAGTTTGGTCACCTTCTTTGAGTATATATCGCCCTGAAGTGAGCCCCTTGATCTTCAACCACCGGGCGCCGATGCGCTGGTCGAACTCCTCTAGGGCGAGCGATTCCACGTCCCACTTCACGTCGTAAGGCTGCGTAGGCCGGACCGTCCAGAGGAAAGCCAGATTACCCTTACCAGCCTGCAAATCCGCCAGCGTTGCCCCCAATGCTTTCCCTTTGATGACATCAATGCCGTGCGTCTCGATATCCGGCTTCAATTTCCATCCGCGCAAAAGAGCTTGAGCCATCAACCAATGCCCGGTGGCATCAGCGTGCACTCCATCTCGTGCCATGATGAATTCCGGCTTCGTCTGGCGACGCTTCGCGAGATGTTGGCTCATGGGCCCGTGGATGTCGTATACCTCCCACCCCTTGCTGCGCTGTTGTAGCAACCATTCCGCGAACCGACCCAAAACCTCATCATACCCCACGTAAGGTTTTTCATATACTGACAGACCGGCAGGCAGGGTCTTCTCTTTGATCGGTTGCGGATCAAAGACCGGCGGCGTCAGGTGAATGATCTTAGCGCCGGCGGCTTGCACCTTTTCCCTCAGTTTAAAGATGCCTCGCTGATGTGCCGCCATTCGGTCTTCGCTGAAAGGATGATAGATCCCATCATTCATCCCGTAACAAGCGATGACGAGATCGGGCTTCGTTTGCGCCAGCACACGGTCCAAGCGCTCATGCAAATCAGGCCGCGGAAATTTGCCACCCGCATGACCAGGTTCGGAGAGTCCTGAAACGGTTTCGCTCGGCAGACCAAGATCAAGGAACTCAACGGGTGAATCGGGAAAACGCGTCCGCCAGGCCGCTTCCAGGTAATCTACGTACGAGCCTGCGTAAGTGATGCTGTCACCGAGGAGAAGCACCCGCTTGATGCTGGCGGGCAAGGGTGTTTTCTCAGCGGCAGTTAAAGGCAACTGGGTGGCCAGTAAAGCCAGCCCGCTCGTGAGCAAGAAATGACGGCGATCCATCGGGGAGATCATGATGGCCGAACTATGCCAGCAGCCGCCCCAATCGCGCAATGCCTTCAGTGATATCCTTTTCACTGGCACCACCGAAACTCAAGCGCATCTCGTGATTCGGCTTCGGACGATGCTTGTCATCCGCATAAGCCAGTTCACCCGGCACGTAGAGGACATCTTGGGCCAACGCGCGTTTGAAGAAAGCGGACTTCATGCCTGTCTTCAACCGCTCGGGTGTGCGCGCCCAGACATACAGCCCGCCCTCCGGCTCACGCCAGACCACTTCAGCCGGGAAATGTTTCTTGATGGCCGCCACCATCGCCGCCGCCTTGCTGCCATAGCGCGCGCGCAATTGTTTCAAATGCCGTTCATACGCCCCCGTGGCCAATGCCTCCGCGAGTATTTGCTGCAATAAATTCGCTGTGCCGAAATCATGGTTCCCCTTGATGCGCAACACTATTGGGAACAGCTCTTTCGGCAAAACACCGAAGCCAACGCGGATACCCGTGGCAAAAGGCTTGCTGTATGTGCCAGCATAAATCACCCGTTCATTACCCGCACAGGTCAGCGCCGTCGGCACATCTTTACCTTTGAAACGCAGCTCCCGATACGCCGCATCCTCGAGCAGATAGATAGGATGCCCCGCTGCTTTTTCATATCGCTTCAACAACTTCAGCGCCGCCGCTTTCCGTTCCAGTTGCGTCGTGTAGCCTGTAGGATTCTGATGATACGTCACCAGATACAGTGCCTTGAGCTTCGGCAACGAACCTTCCTTGCGCAACGTCTCCAGAACTCGCTCCAAATCCGCCAGATCAACCCCCTCCGGCGTCAGCTTCACTCCGCGACAATCAATAGCGCGACTCTGCGCGATGCCTAAGAAAACGAAATACGTTGGGTCTTCCACGATGACGATATCGCCCAGATCAAACAGCGCCTCAGACAAAAGATAGAGCAGTTGCTGCGAACCATTGGTGATGATGGTGCGGTCCACCGGCGCTTCAGCTTTCCCGCCATCCAGTTGCTGCAAGCGCTTGATCGTCAATTCGCGCAACCGTGTATCACCCGCACTGGCTCCATATTGCAACGCCGCTCTTCCACTCCCCGCTTTCGCCAGCACGCGTTGCGCCAGTTCTTGTGTCTCGGTCAGCGGCAGCGAGGGATTATCCGTGAAGCCCGCCGCCAGCGAGATGATATGCGGATGCTCCAGCGTCTGCTTCATCAGCCACGCGATGGGCGGCTCGGCGATACGTTGGCCGAGTTGCGATAGGGCGTTACGTTTCATGCTTATCGGGCGGGATACTGCGCAGACAAGCTGGCCAGCGCAAGACGCTGTTATTTTTGCTCACGCGCAGATTCCAAAATTTGCAGGAACTTCTCCACGCCCTGCTGATACGCCTCGGGGCCGACCATGAATGTTTCGTTGTGATCTCCATACACCTCGTGCAACAGCTTCGGCTCGTTCGCCGCGCGGAAATTACTTTCCGCATGATGAAACCGTATGAGCGTATCTCCACGGCTGTGCAGGATGAGCAGTGGCACCTTGATCTTCGGCAACCTCTCCAGCGTGTTGTAATGGATCGAAGCCAGTTGATGCACTGGCAAGAAAGGAAACAATTCTTTCCCCAGATTCGGCACGCTGGTGTAGCTGCTCTGCAACACCAACCCGCCTACCTTGTGCTTAGCCGCCACCCAACTCGCGATACCGCCGCCCAATGATTCCCCGACCACGATGATGTTCTCGGGCTTGAACCCCTTCGCGATCAGCCAGTCGTAGCCCGCCTTTGCATCCAGATAGGTTCCCTCTTCAGATGGCTTGCCCTCGCTGCGACCATAGCCCCGGTAATCGAACGCGAGGAAGTTCACCCCCATGCCGTGCCATACGCGATAGATGTTCAAGCGATGGCAGATGTTGCCGCCATTGCCATGTGCGAACAGCACCGCGTATTGCGCACGGGCTGATGACGCCGGTGATGGGAAATACCAGGCATTGAGGCGGATCTTATCGTCCGCGGTCAGCCAGATGTCCTCACCCGGAATACCCACCTCATCCACCCGTAGCTCCATCTCGGTGCTCGGATGATAAACGTTACTATGCTCAAAGGCTCGCAGCAGCATGAATAGAATCAGGCAGACCGTGCCAATCTTGGCCAGCCGCAGCCAGCGTTTTCGTGTGACATCCTGCATGGGCGGTCCGTCGGTCAACACACACAATATGCATTACATGTTGGACGAAACAATCGATGACTATTATTTTTCAAGGATGCGAAAGTTCCCCATCCTCCTGAGCGTCTGTCTGCTCGTCTTGGCCTTCGGTGCCCAGGCCGCCCAGACTAAGGTCCCCACTCTGGAAAAAATCCCCGGCGCCAAACCGCGCAACATCGTCTTCATCCTCGCGGATGACCACCGCTACGATGCCATGGGCTTCATGGGCCATCCGTTCTTGGAGACGCCGAACATGGACTACCTCGCCAAGAACGGTGTCCACCTGAAGAACGCCTTTGTCACCACCTCCCTCTGCTCCCCCAGCCGCGCGTCCATCCTGACCGGCCTCTATCCGTGCAAGCACCACATCGTGGACAACAACACGCCCATCCAGCCCGGCACCATCTAATTCTCGCAATACCTGAAGCAGGCCGG
>JAURFH010000216.1 GCA_030834415.1 Verrucomicrobiota bacterium
ACTTCGGTGGCAAGGTGCAGGACCGTCATGTGGCCGATCAGACTGCTGTGCTGTATGCTGCTCGTGGATTGCGGGATTATTGGGACTGCGAAATGCGTGGCTACATGGACCTGCAACCGGACAATACCTTTGAGTGGCGTTACGACACGGACAGGCATCACTACCTGCTCAAGCGCAAGGTCAACGGTCAGCCGAATGCCCGGCAGATCGAGCGGGTCATCGAGGATCTGATGATGCACTTGCCCGCGAAGAAGAAATAGGTGTGTGGTTTTGCCTGATGATTCTCCTTGGCGTTTGGGCTGCTTCTGAGTTTTCTTGGAGCCATGCAACCCGCACGTCTTTTTGCCGTAATGGCCTCTCTGGCCATCACCGCTGTTACCATGCCTGCACTTTCTGCTGCTCCGCTTAAGCCCAGTAAACTTTGGCCTGGCAAGGCTCCGGGAGACAAAGGTGATCTGCCAGCGGAACAGGATACCTCCGGTCCCAAGAGCGGCAAGGTGGCGGACAAGCCGGTGATCCGGTTGGGTAATGTCTCGGAGCCGACCATCACCTTTTATCCGGCCCCGAAGAATAAGAACACGGGCACGACGGTGCTGATCTGCCCGGGCGGCGGTTACAGCATCCTCGCGTATGATCTCGAAGGCACGGAAGTGTGCGACTGGCTGAACTCCATCGGCGTCAATGCCGTGCTGGTGAAGTATCGCGTGCCGAAACGTCCCGGCACGGAAAAGCACGCGCCGCCTTTGCAAGATGTGCAGCGGGCCTTTGGTATCGTGCGTAGCAAGGCAAGCGAGTGGGGCATCGATGCGAATCGAGTCGGCATTCTAGGCTTCTCTGCCGGTGGTCACCTCACGGCGATGGCCAGCAACAGCTACGAGCAGCGCACTTATGAGAAAGTGGACGCGGCAGATGAATTGAGCTGCAAACCGGATTTCTCCATCCTCATTTATCCCGCGTATCTGGCGGTGAAAGAGGAAGGGGATAAACTAGCCCCCGAAGTGAAAGTGACAGCGCAGACTCCGCCGGCGTTTATCGCGATGGCCGAGGATGATCCGATCCGTGTTGAGAGTGCCATAGCCTATTATCTGGCTTTGAAGAACGCGAAGGTGCCGGTGGAGATGCACCTCTATCCGACGGGCGGACATGGCTATGGCCTGCGCCCTTCAAAACATCTGGTCACCACCTGGCCGAAGCGCGTGGAAGAATGGATGGACACGCGCGGGTTGTTGAAGGCGGGGAAGTGATTCCCGTCATCCTCAACTGAACTTCGTATATCCCGGCATGGCCATCGGGGCGACTGGCAGTGGTTGATTCCAGTCCAGATCGTCCGGCACCAGCTTTTCCTGTGAGTTCATGGCCATCTCCCACGTGATCTCTTTGCCGGTGTAGGCGGCCATGCGGCCCATGATGCCAGCCATGGTGCTGATGGCCATGCGATGGCCGTTATTGATGGGATTTCCCGAGCGGATGGACGCGAAGAGTTCGTCGTGTTCGGTCTGGTAGCTGAGATTCCACGGGCCGGGATATTTCCAAACTTCGGCGCCATCGGTATGAATTTCGGTGATCGGCTTCTGGCGGTTGTCCGCGCGGGCAAAGGCGCGACCTTTGCTGCCGAGGATTTCGTCCGCTACCTCGAAGTATGTGCGATCCTGATGACGGGCCACGGCATAGGCACGCGCACCATTGTCCCAGAAATAGTTCGCTTCAAAGTGGTCGTAGATGTTGCCGCCGGGGTTTGGCACGGCGCGTCCGCCCACGGCGATACAACGGGCAGGCGGGACATCCTTCATCATCCAGAGCAGGCGATCGACGCTGTGGATGCAGTTCTCCACGATGCAATCGCCGCAGGACCACACGAAGTTGTACCAGTTGCGTAACTGCCACTCCACGTCACCCATACCAGCCGGACGGGTGCTGGCGTCGGGCATCGGCTTGATAGCACCGACCATGCACGTGACATACATGGAGCGGATGTCGCCGATGGCGCCTTCCTGCAGGCGCTTGATGAATTCGCGGCGGGAGTAGTTGTAGCGCCAGTCAAAGCCGGAAACGATCGCGAGGTTCTTCTTCTTGGCGAGCGCGGCGGATTCGAGCACGGAACGGACGCCCGGCGCATCGGTGGCGACAGGCTTTTCCGCAAACACATGCTTGCCCGCTTCGATCGCCGCTTTCAGGTGCTGGGGACGGAAACCGGGTGTGGTGGTGAGCAGGACGACGTCGCAGGTCTCGATGACTTTCTTATAGGCATCCAGTCCGATGAACTGGCGTTCCGTTGGCACATTGACCTTCTCGGGCTGCAACTTCTTCAGGGACTCCAGACTGACCTTGAGTTTGTCCGGGAAGATGTCGCCCATTGCGTGCAGCTCCACATTGCTATCGGCGGTCAGCGCCTGATTTGCCGCGCCACTGCCGCGTCCGCCGCAGCCGATGAGGCCGACCTTCAGCTTGTCACCGGCAGCTCCGCGCATGACCGATGGAAATGAGAACGTGGAAGCCAGGGCAGCAGCGGCAGCAGTGGTGCGGATGAAATCGCGACGGGTGGTGTTCTCAGTGGTCATAAGTGCAATCGTAAGCAGTGTTACTACTGCGTCAAGCCGACGCAGACATGCGTAATCTGACTGCGATTGAGTTGAATAAATTCAACTGAATGGCAGTAAACAAAAACATAAGGGGAGTGGAAGGAAGAGGAGCGGAATACTCGTCATTTTGGATGAAGAGCGGAGTGATTACGCTCAGTTTTCAGAGTGTCTGTCCGTAAACAAAAATCTTTCCTTCTGAAAGGTCACGAATGATGCCAAAGGGGATAAATTCATTGGTGGAAGTCCATAGCTCGTAGTCGGTGACCGTTTTCGGTGTAAACCACCCAGGGCGATCGATTACCAAGGTTTCCGGGACTAACGCCTGACCATTTGTAAGAGTGTTGAGCACAACGGGCGTGAGGTTGGTCAGAGTCTGGAAAATAGCCGAGTTAGTTTGGGACTGAAGCTCCAGATAGTAACAGTGTTCTTCAGTGAAGTGGGAAGATTGCCAGTACGTGCTCTTGACCAATTGAACATCAGAGGGGCGGTCGAAGCGCAAAGCCCGTTCAAAGTTGTCCTTGTCATCAACATAGGTGCCGCCACAACCCGTCAATAGCAACATTATGAAGGGTATGAGCAAGGCGGTATTGTAGAAGCGGTGCATTTATTTGGTGAGGTAATACACTCACATATCACCAAATTTATCAAGTGTCAGGAGGTCATGTGCAGGCGAGACGCCTGCTCGGACGGCCCTCGAGGACGTTGGCACTACGTAGCGCAGCCGTTTTGGCTGCTCGGGGACATCACCACTCCGTTGGCACGTAATCCTTCAGGAACTTACCCCACATATGGTTGCCGGTGTTGATGCCGTCGATGATGGGATCAACGATGCGGGCGGCACCATCGACGATGTCGAGCGGGGGATTGAAGCGATGGTCTTTCGCCTTGCGGGCAGCGATGGCGGCGGGGTCTTCATCGGATACCCAACCGGTGTCCACGCTGTTCATGTGGATGCCGTCCACCTGGTAATCCGCCGCCGAGGTGCGCGTCATCATGTTGAGCGCGGCCTTGGCCATGTTCGTGTGCGGATGGCGCGTGGTCTTGTATTTGCGGTAGAACTGACCTTCCACGGCGCTGACATTCACGATGTGCTTGTCCCGGTTGGGCGTGCGCAGCATGAGGGGCTTCAAGCGCGCGTTCAGGATGAAGGGCGCGATGGCGTTGACCAATTGCGTTTCGAGCAATTCCACGGACGGCACTTCCGCGAGGGTGAGCCGCCAGGAATTGCGGTCGCGCAGATCAATCTGCTGCAAGTCCTGATCTAAACGACCTTCGGGGAACAAATCTTTCTGCGCGTGCAACTCGTCCGGCAGCAGGGGCACTTGCGAGAGGGCTGCGGCGTGCGTCAGGCCAGCAACCTCCGAGATGCGGCGCTCGGTGACCGCCGCAGAAGCATCGCCTTCGGGCAGCATGGAATAGCCGCGCAAGCCTTCGTAAGCGCCGATGAGTTTCTGCACTTGGGGGGGCAAGTCATGGAGCGCGCCTGTTTCCTGCGCCATCATGTGGCTGTAGAAATCGGGCGGACGACGCACCGTCTGGCAGGCATTGCTGATTATGAAATCCAACCGGTCACGCGTGGACAACAAGTGACGGCAAAAGGCCTCGACCGAGGGGGTGTGGCGCAGATCGAGACCGAAAATCTCCAAGCGATTCTTCCATTGCTCGAAGTCTGGCTCTTGCGCGTAACGCATGGCGGAATCTCGCGGGAAACGGGTGGTGACGATGAGATGTGCGCCAGCGCGCAGGAGTTTGATGCCCGCTTGATATCCGATCTTCACCCGGCCACCGGTGAGCAGGGCCACGCGACCGCTGAGGTCGGCGAGTTCGCCGCGCTTGCGGTAGTTCAGCTCGGCGCACTTGGGGCAGAGCTGGTCGTAAAAGTGATGGATCTGCGAGTAGTCCTGCTTGCAGATGTAGCAATTCTGCGGTTCCACGACCTCACGGAATTCCGGCTCATTCACCGTCTGCTGATCATCATTGGCCGGGGGGAGGTAGTTGGGCGTGGTGAAGACGGGTTTGCGACGCAGTTCGCGGATGCCGGTCTCATGGAGGACGGACTGATCCTTATCGCGCTTCTCGGCCTTGCGCTGACGCTGGCTGGCTTTGGTGAGGCGGCGGCGTTCTTTCACGTCCGGACAAAAGACGAGTCCGGCGGCCTGCACGAGACGGGCACGGTCCTTCGCTGACATCTTGGCCAGCAGCGCGCGATCGGCCGCGATGGCTTCCAACAAGTCCGTGGCGGCGCGGAGTTTCTCCGGCAGCGCTTCTGGCCCTTTCTCCGGGCTATTTTCAGCAGGCGTTTTGATAAGCTTAAACGACTAAGATTAGGTCAAGCAATGGGCCAAGGCCCGTTGCGACGGTCGGCAACGGTAACTGGGTTTGAGGAACCGTCAAGAGGGGGATAAGGAGCGTGGGCCTCTGGCCCACAGCAAGGTTCGGGTGTATGAGCAGTGATGGAAATCTGTAAATGCCTTGATTCAGAGAGCTTCGGGTCGGCTTCGACCGCTGCATTCAGTTCGTATATCGCTGTGGGCGGGACGCCCACGCTCCACTACGGCAGCTTGCCCCAAATCTCTTCCATCAGAGCGTAAACCTCAGGCTCCTTGGTCTTTAGTTCGCCCCGGTTGAAGGGATAGAAATCGTTCATACCGAAGTAGGCTTCGGTCATCTCGGCGAAGAATTCCTTTTGGTTCGTGAGCCCATAGTGGCGCCGTGGATGGCCCTCGATATAGAGAGCTTTTTCGTAATCGGGGTTTTGCCGCCACTTCTCCCAAATGCTCATGATTCGTGCCTGTTCAAAACCCAAAACGCGGTCGTGATAGGCATGGGCAAGTTCATGCAGCACACACCAAGGCTGAATGCGATGATGGCGGATGCCGGAGAAATATGCAGCCGAGGGGATGTGCACGCACTTGGCCATTTCGGTCGCGTAACCGTTTTCTTTCAGCCAGCCGGCACTGGGGTGGTATTGCATGTTCTGCAACTTGCCATGCGAAAGATCCAGCCAGATGGGCACCTCGCGTAACTTCGCGATACGATTGGTGGGCATGATGAGCGCGATCTCGTAGAGAGCGTTCTCGAGCATGCGCAGGGCGCGGTCGCCAACTGCTTTGTTTTCTTCTGCAAAAAGGCGTTGATCCACCTGCACGGTCCAGCCCTCGATCTTGCGAGCCGTATGGGCAGTCGGCTTAGGCGCGTCTTCCGCTGCGAAGGCAGGAAGGGCGTACAGGCTGAACAGCAGGGAGAGCTGGAGCAGGCGGTAGAGTGAGGACAAGGGCTACTCCTTTTTAGATTTCTTCTTGGTTTCGGTGGCGGGCTTCGGCTCGGGCATCTTCAGGGTCGGTGCACCTTTGATCCAGCCGAGCTCGGCGAGGAACTTGTCGGATTCCAACACGGTCTCGTACCAATACTTGCTGTCTTCCTTGCCGTAGTTGAAGAAGCCGTGGCCTTGGCCTTCATAGATGTGGATGTCGCACTTCACACCGGCTTTTTCCATGTTCGCTTTGAAGGTCTCGACCGTTTTCACCGGAATCAGATTGTCCTTGGAGCCGAGGAACACGATGCCCGGCGGGTCATCCTTGGTGATGTTATGCGCGGGGGAGAACTCCTTGTAGCGATCACCCACGCGACCCGTGCCCCAGCCACCCGGGCCATTGTCGAAGACGGGGTTGAAGAGCAGCATGGCGTTGGATTTGGCGGAAACTTTCAGGTCGTCCTGTGGATCGTCGGTGCCTTCCACCATGCCGACGAAGGCGGCGAGGTGGCCGCCAGCGGAGCCACCACCGGAGGCGATGCGGTCGGGATCGATGCCCAGCTCTTTCGCATGGGAACGGACCCAGCGCATGGCGGATTTGGCGTCATGGATGCAGGCTGTGGGCGGGTCGTTCTTCTTTTTATCCAGCAGACGATATTGGACCTGGATGCAGACGAGGCCACGGGTCACGAAATACTCGCTGTGTTCGTTGAACTGCGTGGGACCGCCACCCGTCCAGCCGCCGCCGTGGTAAAAGACAATCGCCGGGCGATGGTCCGAGGCTTTCCAATCGGCGGGCTTGAGGACGTAGAGGCTCAGTTCGCGGTCTGCGACTTTTTTATAGACATGGGCATCGC
>JAURFH010000217.1 GCA_030834415.1 Verrucomicrobiota bacterium
CTGGGTTATCCGGCAGCCGAGCTGGCCACGGCCAAGTTCTGGCATGGGGCCGGTTGCGATGAATGTCGCGGCTCCGGCTACACGGGCCGTCTGGGCATCTATGAATTGCTGGTCGTGACGGAAGATTTGCGGCCGCTGATCCTGAACCGTTCAGCGGCATCGACCATTGCCCAAAAGGCGGTTTCACAAGGGATGCGCACCTTGCGGCATGACGGCTGGAAAAAGGTGCGGGAGGGGATCACCACGGTGGAAGAGGTGCTGCGCGTGACGCAGACGGAGGAGCACCAATCACTGTTGGAAGATCAGAACACGATTTTCATGACCAAGGAGTAGCATGGGACGAGCGAATTCTTGCAATGTCCTCTCCGCTGAACTGACGCCGAGAGAGATCTGGCGCTTCACGCGCAACGGGAGCCGTTGTGTGCCGGCCGGGCAGAAGGCCGTCGGTCTTACGGAGCCATTGCCGGCCAATTGGGTGGCCAAAGGCTGGAGCCATCTGTGGAACCCGCGCCTGAATGTGGCATGGCTGCCGGATGAAAAGGTGTTCCTGCGGGTATTGCATCTGCCGCCTTGCGAAGAGTCTGAGGTGGTCTCCATGGTGGAGTTCCAACTGGAGAAACTTTCACCGCTGCCCATCACCCAGATCGTCTGGACGGTGGAGCTGGTACCGACGGCGCAAAGTGCGCCCGGGACACCGCGAACAGTTCTGGTTTTGATCGCTGCCCGGGACGAGGTGGAAACCCATCTGGGTGCCTTGGAAGCGAACGGATACTTGGCCGACCGGTTGGAGTTGCCGATGGTGCACGAACTGGTGGCCCGGGCGGTGACGGAAAACAGCGCTTGGGTCTATCCGCGCAAAGACGGGGAGAATAACTCCTGTGTCATCGCCTGGTGGTTTGGGGGCGTGTTGCAGCAAGTGAGCTTGTTCCGTCTGACCACGGAAGAAAACTGGGAGCGGGAATTGTCAGACCAGGTGGCGAAGGTTTCCTGGGCTGGAGAAGTGGAAGGCTGGTTCACCACGCCCTTCAAGTGGCATTTGGTGGCGGATGAGGCGACGGCTTCGTCCTGGTTGTCCGTGGTCCAGCGAGTGGCTGAAGGCACGGTGGATGTGGTGTTGCCCAAGCCGTGGGCGGAGATCGCCTCAGCCAGTGCGGTACAGGCCATGCGCAACGGCATGAACCCCGGTTTGCTGCCGGCGGAGAAGGCGGTGAAATACCAGCAGCAATTCACCGAGCGTCTGTGGATGCGCGGCTTGGGAGTAGTGGCTTTGTTGTATGCGCTGGTGGTGGGAGCTTATCTGGGGGCTTTACAGTATCGCATCTATCAGCGGAATGCTTTGACGGCCAAGGTCGATGACCTGGATGCCGAGTACAAAAAGACCGTGCAACTGGGGGAGAAGATCAAGGTGGTGGAAACGCAGATCAGCCTGCGGTTCGCTGCCCTGGAAGCCTGGAAAGCGATTGTCGTGAACATGCCTGAGGAACTGACGCTGACTGATCTCTCGTTCTCTACTGGAACCCGACTGAATGTGGTGGGCACCGTGGGGCAGAATTCGGTGCACAAGGTCACGGATTACACGGAGGCGTTGAGCAAGTTGACAGTCAATGGCCGGACGCTCTTCAAGGAGGTCTCGGTAGCCGGCACGCGCCGTGCCGGAGCCAATTTCTCCTGGACGTTTAACTGCGAGCTGGCGGGAGGTGGCTTATGAGCAACTGGTGGCAAAACCTGAATCTCAGTCCGCAGGAGCGGAAGTTTGTCATCGTGGTGGTGGTCATCTTTGCCTTCGTGTTGAACTTCCTCTTCATCTGGCCGCAGTTCAGCCGGTGGACACCGGTGCAGGCAGAGATCAAAGAGAAGCAAGACCAGCTTGCCGAGTATGAAGCCAAGATCGCTGAGATGCCCAAGTTGAAGAAGATGCTGGGAAATCTGGAGAGCACCAACAGTGCGCCGATCTTGGTCTCCGGTGATGCCAAGACGCACTTCTTCCGGACGGTGGAAAATCTCGCCCGGAAGAACCGTTTTCTCTACGACAACATGAGTCCGCCGAGCCCGAACCTCAACTCAACGAACAGATATTTCCAAGAATTGACCATGCGGGTGAACTTCAGCGGCACCAAGGAAAGTGACCTCGTCAATTTCCTCTACCAACTGAGCGACGGAAATTCCTCCATCCGGGTGAGGGATTTCTCCATCAAACCGAACAACCCGCCGATGCTGCTGCAAGGTTTCATCACTTTGGTGGCCAATTACGAAGTGGAAAAACCAACCGCTAGCCCGGCTCCGGCTGCAACCAAAACAACCAATTTAACCGCCAAGACCCCATGAAGAAATTAACCTTTGCGGCTGCCGCCTGTCTGGGGGCAGCGGCCCTGAATCTCGCGGCGCAGACGCCACCCGCACCCGGGGTGCCGTCGCCCTCGACCAACACTGTCCGCACGGTGCCGGCCCGGAAAGCACCGAGCACTCCCTTTACGCCCGCTGCACCTGCTGCGCCGACGGCCCAAGTGCCGCCAGCTCCAGCCGCCCCGACTTCTCCGGCGGCTCCGTCCGCCCCGGCAGCGCCACAAGCGCCAACGGCTGTGCCCGCTAATCAGAATCAAGCTGTGCCATCGGCGCCGCCTGCATTCCCCGCACCCGGAGTGCCCGCTGGCCAAATGGCTCGGGGCGCGCAAGCGGGTGGTCGTGGTGGCGAACAGCTGATCCCCTTCGAGGAGGTGCGTTTTTCGAACATGGATCTGGGTCAGTTCTTGAAACTCTATGCGGAGCATACTGGCAAGACACTCATCTACGGTCCGGCCCTTAGCCAGATGCTGAAGTCCACCGTGACTTTAGAGGCCCAGTCCGCCTTGACCAAGACGGAGCTGATCCAGTTGATGGAGAGTGTGCTGGCGCAGAACGGTATCGTCATCCAGCCATTGAATGACAAGGCGGTCACCGTGGTGCCGGAAGCGCTCGCCATGACGCAAGGCGGTCGGTTCAAAGCTCAAGATGACACAATCGCCGAGTCGCAATCTTTTGAGACACGGATCGTGACGTTGACCAATGCCTTGCCCAGCGAAGTGGCTACGGTGCTGGCTTCCTTCAGCAAGGTCCCCAACGGCATCCTCTCGATCGATGGCGCGCAGAAACTGATTTTGCGTGACTACGCGGTGAACATCAAACGCATGGTCGAGTTGATCGAGCAGATCGACGTGAGTGTGCCGATGCAAGTGGAGCTGGAACTGATCCCCATCAAGTATGCGCTCTCAGCGGATATGGCCGCGGTTTTGGGCAGTCTGACTTCCGGTGGGGCGGTCACGGGGGCGACCTCGACCCGGGCTGGTGGCACCACTTCTTCCCGTACGCGAGGTGGTCTGACCGGTACGGGGACGACTGGTCGGGGCAGCTTGGGAGTCGGTGGCGCAGCGAATACGGGTGGTGTGCAAACCTTGCAGAACCAAGCCCGGCCGGGCCAGCCGCTGAGCAATGCTGCCGGGGCGCAATCGAATTTCCAGAACCAGCTCGCGAGCATCGTGAGCCGGGCGGCCCAAGGTGGAGGTGCTCCGATTTTGGGTGATGCGAAGATCATCCCGGATGAGCGGACGAATGCCTTGCTGGTGTTCGGCACCAAGGAAGAGCGGGCCATGATCAAGGAGATCATCGCCAAGCTGGATGTGGTGCAGCAGCAAGTCCTGATCGAGGCGGTCATCATGGAAGTGTCCCTCAGTGACAATTTCAACTTTGGTGTGGCGGCGGCCAATGCCTCCTCCTTTGACAACGGTTCCAAGCGGGTCTTCGGCGGCAGCAAGTTCGCTGACTTCGGCAGCCTGACCAACTTCCCGGGCGGTCTGGCGGATGGTTTCAGCTACTTCGGCCAGTTGGGCAGCTGGGATCTGGCGGTGAACGCGGTGGCCGGGGATGCCTCGGTGAATGTTTTGTCACGGCCGCGCATCCAGACTTCACACGCGGTGGAAGCCTCGCTGTTCGTCGGTCAGACGGTGCCTTTCATCACGGGCAGCACGACGGATATCAATGGTGGCGCCCGGTCCACCTTCCAGAACCAGCAGGTCGGTATCACGCTGCAAGTCCTCCCGCTGATCAACGAGGAAGGGCTGGTAGTGCTGGATATCAACCAGTCGGTGGCGCAGTTGGGTGAGGACCGCATCATCGATGGCAACCCGGTGCCGACGACCACGGAGCGTAACGCCAATGCGCGTGTGGCGGTGCAGAACGGGGAAGCGGTCATCTTGGGCGGATTCATCAGCTCCAACAAACGCAAGACCAAGACGGGGGTGCCTTTCTTGAAAGATATCCCATTGTTGGGTTCTCTCTTCAGCCAGAAGGTGGATGACAATCAGCGCGTGGAACTCATCGTGCTGATCCGGCCGACGGTGTTGAAGACGCCGACGGTGGCCAGCACGGTGGCGGCGCAGGAACGTCAACGCCTCTCGGGTGTCCGCAAGGCCGAGGCGGAGATCTTGGAGGAAGAATCCAAGCTGGCTGAGAAATCCGAGAAGGAGATGGAGAAGATGCGCAAGTCGAAGAAGCCGGTCGTGAAGGATGAGTTGCTGGTGCCTTCTTCACCGTTGTTGCCGCAGCCGGATACGCAGGGCAAACCGGCCACTCCGTAAGCAGGACCGAGAATCAAAAAGCAACCCCGGGACCAATCGATTGGTTCTGGGGTTTTGCTTTTAGAGAAATGGATTGAGGGGGGTATTCGGATCAATGTTTCGCGCCCTGATCGATCCAGGCGCGGAGCAGGGAGATCTGGTCTTTGGTAAGGGCGGGATATTTCTCGCGTTTGTCGGTGGGCGGCATCTCGGATTCTTCGATGAGGTCGGCCACGTAATGGATGAGGGGGCTCTTCTCGCTGTTGCCGGGGATGATGGGGGCATCGGTGCCGCTGCCCTTGGTCAGGTTCTCGATGCTGTCCGTGCGGTAGCCGCCCTTGGGTTTCTCGCCGGAATGACATTCGGTGCAGGATTTATCGAGCAAGGGTTTGATGTCCTTGACGAATTCCACCTTGTCCTTGGCCGGGCGGGGCAGTTTGCGGAGGTCGGGTGAATCGGCGAGCAAGATCAGGGGGGCCAGACATAGGCCGGCCATGGCTAAGATTTTGTTACGTGATGACATAGCTTGGACTTATTTTAGCAGACGTTACCGGGGACGGGGAGATTCAATTTCAGCGAGGGTGAAAAAGAAAAAAGGCTCCGGGGATACCGGAGCCTTTTGGGAAAATGGGTCGAATTACTTGGCACCTTGATCGATCCAAGCACGGATCAAGCCGATCTGGTCCTTGGTGAGGGCCGGATACTTGTCGCGCTTATCGAGCGGGGGCATCTCAGAATCCACCACCAAGTCGGCCGCCAAGTGGACCAGTTCGCTCTTGGCGCTGTTACCCTTGACGATTTCCTTGGCGATGCTTTCTTTGGTTTCCATGCTGTATTTGCCCTTCGGCTTCTCGCCGGAGTGGCATTTGACGCAGGATTTTTCAAAGATAGGTTTGATATCTTTGTCGAAATCGACGGTTTTCTTGGCAGCGGGCGGCAGTTTGCTGGCGTCACCCAGTTCGGCCTGGACCGTGAAGGCGAGCGCCACGACACTCAAAGTGGTGATGATCAGTTTCATAGGCATTTTGTTGTAAAACAGCCGGCTTTATACACCGTTTAGGCGGTCTGATGCACGCAAAAACTGGCATTATCCGGCAATAACCAGCATTTTTGACGGGCTAACGGTGCCACGTCTTCATTTTTCTGTCAAAAATACGGGATGGATGTAGGGGAGGGTATCGGGCACGGGGATTTGTTCGGGTAATGATAAGGGGGACAATAGATTAAGAATGCTGTAACCATTATACGGGTCCTCCGTCTTTTCTGATGTCAACCGACAACTAACCAATATCTATGAAGAAACTATTACTCGTAGTCGTCGCTCTCGCCATGTTCGGCGGTGCGACCGTCAATGCCCAGGATGCCAAGGCCGAGAAGAAGAAGAAGGCCGAGGAAGCCGCCTTGAAGAAGTATGACAAGAACGGCAACGGCAAGCTGGACGACGAAGAGAAGGAGGCCATGAAGAAGGACCGCGAAGCCATGATCAAGAAGTATGACAAGAATGGCGACGGCAAGCTGGACGACGCCGAAAAGGAAGCCCAGAAGGCCGACCAGAAGAAGAAGGGCGACAAGAAAAAGAAGGAATAACCTTCCTCATATTTTAGCACCAAACCCCGCCTGAATAAACACAGGCGGGGTTTTCTTTTTGGGGAATGTAGGGCAGGTTGGGACCTCTGATAATTGTGAACCACATGCTTCGCCAGAATGGACGGGAGGTGCTGACGTTATTGTCCGTCGCTCTGTGCGCGATCTTGTGCGCGTGGGGGATGCAGGCGTATGAGCGCAGGCAGGATCAGCTTGCCCGTTACGCGCCGCCACCTGAGGGAATGGTGTTTGTGCCGGCGGGGTGGTTCTGGATGGGCAGCGATGAACCTGAGGCCGAGCCGGATGAGCATCCGCGTCGCCAAGTCTATCTGCCGGCGTATTACATCGACAAGTTTGAGGTCACCAACCGCGAGTTCAAACAGTTCAAGCCGGAACACACTTATCCTGCGGGGCAGGATGATCTGCCGGTGACGAAGGTGTATAAGCCGGAGGCAATCGCGTATGCGCAGTGGGCGG
Source organism: Verrucomicrobiota bacterium (assembly GCA_030834415.1). GTDB lineage: Bacteria > Verrucomicrobiota > Verrucomicrobiia > Limisphaerales > JAEYXS01 > JAEYXS01. The sequence goes on from JAURFH010000217.1 coordinate 6,651, forward strand.
GGAAACGTTTGCCGTCCGGGGCTGAGTGGGAGA
>JAURFH010000218.1 GCA_030834415.1 Verrucomicrobiota bacterium
GGCGCAGTATCCCAGCATGTGTTGGGAGGAGATCCAGCGGTCTTTTTGCAAGAAGCTGTTCTGTGAATCCCTGCAAAAGCTGGTGCCAGCGGTGCAGGAAAGCGACCTGGAAGCGGGCGGAGCCGGGGTGCGAGCCCAAGCGATGGGCGCGGATGGCACGTTGGTGCAGGACTTCTCATTGGTGTGCAAAAATCAGGCGGTACATGTGCTGAATGCACCGAGTCCGGCGGCCACGGCGTCACTGGCCATCGGGGGGGAAGTAGCAAATCTGGTTGCCAATGCCTATCTGCGCTAGTTACTTAACGACACACATATATGAAGATTCTTGTTACAGGCGGTGCCGGTTATCTGGGTTCGATCATCGTTCCCACACTTTTGGCTCAGGGGCACGAGGTGACGGTGGTGGATAATTTTTACTTCGGCCAGAACAGCCTGCTGGACTGCTGCCATTTCGATACGTTCCACGTGGTGCGCGGTGATGCCCGTGAGGAATCGGTCATCAAGCCGTTGCTGGCCAAGGCGGATGTGATCATCCCGCTGGCCGCCTTGGTGGGCGTGCCGCTCTGCAACACGGACCAGATCGCGACGCAGACCACGAACCAGAACGCGGTGGAGATGATCTGCAAGCTGGCGAGCAAAGACCAGTGGGTGATGATGCCGGTGACGAACAGCGGTTATGGCATCGGTGAGAAGGGCAAGCACTGCACGGAGGATTCCCCGTTGCGCCCGCTCTCGACTTATGGCGTGACGAAGGTGAAGGCGGAAGAGGCCGTGCTAGCCCGTGAGAACAGCATCAGCTTCCGTCTGGCCACGGTGTTCGGCACGGCACCGCGCATGCGCCTCGACCTGTTGGTGAATGATTTCGTGTATCGCGCCGTGCATGATCGCGCGGTGGTGATCTTTGAAGGTCACTTCAAGCGCAACTACATCCACATCCGCGATGTGGCGAAGGCGTTCACGCATGGTTTGGCGAATTTTGAAGCGATGAAGGGCAAGGCGTATAACGTCGGCTTGGATGACGCGAACCTTTCCAAGCTCGAACTGTGCGCGGTGATCCAGAAACACCTGCCGAAGTTCGTGTATCTGGAAGCGCCCATCGGCGAGGACCCGGACAAGCGCGATTACATTGTGTCGAACGCGCGCATCGCGGCCACCGGTTACAAGCCGGATTGGGATTTGGACCGAGGCATCGTGGAATTGATCAAGGGGTATACCATCATCCGAAACACGATCTACTCGAACGTGTAACGGAGCGGAAGGAAGCGTGGGGTTGCAAGCATCAGACATCGCGGCGGTGGTCCTGGCGGGGGGATTTGGCACGCGCATCCGGCATCTGCTGGCGGACCTGCCGAAGCCGATGGCACCGGTGGCGGAAAAGCCTTTCGTGGAATGGGTGGTGCGCTATCTGAAAAAGCAGGGCATCACGCGCATCGGGCTTTCCACGGGTTATCTCGGCGATACCATCGAAGCGCATTTCCAATCGAAGCCGGTTGCTGGTGTGGAAACGAAATGCGTGCGCGAAACGGATCCGTTGGGAACAGCGGGTGGTTTTTGGCAAACGGCGAAGGGAACGGAGTGGAGTCCGAAAGCGTGGTTGGTGCTGAATGGAGATTCACTGGCGCTGGCGGATTTGAAACCGCTGTGGAACGGTCTTGCTGAAAGTGATGCAGGAGGATTGCTCGGCTTGCAGATGGAGGATGCTGCGCGTTACGGCACCTTGAAGGTGAACGGGCAGCAACAGCTCGTGAGCTTTGAGGAGAAACGGCCGGGGGCGGGCTTGATCAATGCAGGTGTGTATCTGCTACGTCATGAATTGCTCGCGGGTTTTCCGGCGCAACGGCCCTTGAGTTTTGAGCGCGATGTGTTTGGTGGCTTGCTGGCGGCGGGCAAAAGCCTGCGGGTGCTAGAGGCGGAATGCCCGTTCCTAGATATCGGCACGCCGGAGACTTTGCCGCAAGCGACGGAGTTCGTGCGCGCGAATGGAGGGTGTTTCGCATGAGCACCGCGAGCTTGCCTCAAACCCCGGTCTCCGCGCACTCTGGCGACATGACCACCGTGGCTCAAGAGATGTTCGCCCCGCGGGCGCTGAGCGCCATCACGCGGCAACGTTTCGGCGTAGGCGTCATTGTGGAGGATGACCAAGGGCGCATTTTGCTGGAGCGGCGGCGCGATTGTGGCATGTGGGGGCTGTGCGGTGGGGCGCTGGATCTCGGTGAATCGTTTGAAGCGGCGGCCATCCGCGAAGTGAAAGAGGAGACGGGCTTGGATGTGGAAATCATCCGGCTGCAAGGCGTCTACTCAGGGCCGCAATATCGCATCGTTTATTTTGCTGATAACGGGGATGTGACGCAAAAGCTGGATGTGGTTTTGGTCGCTCGCATCAAAGGCGGTGAACTGGCGAAGAGCCATGAGAGTGAGACCTTGGAATTTTTCACGCGCGAGACGTTGCCGCCTTGGGACGAGATGGTGCCGCCAGTCTGGGAACCGATAAAAGATTATCTCGCGAACAAAACCGGAGTGATTGCCTAGCCTATGATCATCAGCCGCACACCATTTCGTATCTCGTTCTTCGGCGGTGGCACGGACTATCCGCTCTGGTATCGCGAGCATGGCGGCGCGGTGCTGGGCGCGACGATCAACAAGTATTGCTACCTGACGGTGCGGTATCTGCCACCGTTCTTCGAGCATCGCATAAGAGTGGTGTATTCCAAGATCGAGGATTGCAAGACCATCGATGAGATCGTGCATCCGTCGGCGCGCGAGGTGTTGCGGTATCTGGAATTGAGCCGCGGCGTGGAAATCCATCATGACGGCGATTTGCCGGGACGCAGCGGCATGGGGTCGAGTTCGGCCTTCACGGTGGGTCTGCTGCATGCGCTGTATGCGCTCAAGGGCAAGATGGTCGGCAAACGGCAACTGGCCGAGGAGAGCATCAAAATTGAACAGGAGATTTTGAAGGAGACGGTAGGTTCGCAGGATCAGGTCGCGGCGGCCTATGGAGGGTTCAATCAGATCACGTTTAACCAGAACGACGAATTCACGGTTCGCCCGGTGACGCTTGCGACTGAGAGGTTGCACGAGTTGAACAAACATCTGCTGCTTTTCTACACGGGCATCAAACGCACTGCATCCAGCGTGGCGTCTTCTTACGTGACGGACATGGGCCGTAAGACTGCGGTGCTGCATCGCATGCGAGAGATGGTGGATGAGAGTGCTGCCATCTTGAGCGGGAAAGGGGATTTGGATCCTTTTGGCAATCTGCTCCACGAAGCATGGCAGGCGAAGCGCAGCTTGGGCGACAAGATCTCGAATGACCGCGTGGATCAGGTTTATCAGGAAGCACTCGAAGCGGGGGCGCTCGGCGGCAAATTGCTCGGGGCAGGGGGCGGTGGATTCCTGCTGCTCTTCGCGCCGCCGGAGACGCATGACAAGATCCGGGAGAAGCTTTGCCGGCTCATCCATGTGCCGTTCGAGTTCGAGTTCGGCGGCAGCCAGATCATTTTCTTCGATCCGCAGGAGGATTACTCGGAGCAGGAAAAGCACCGGGAAAACCAGCAGATCGATGCGTTTGAGGAGCTATCCTGAAGCGGGATAGAATACTGATACGGATGGTCAAGACGGGCTGGCTCGGCGCTTGACCGTCTCCAAGGGAGGCAGTTACGTTCCACGGACCGTATTTACGCGGCCAATCTTGAGATTGGCAGGCAAATTGCATCGCTTGCTGGCGATATTGGACAGGCAGTAGATGATAACGAATTTGACGGCAGAAGAATTGGTCCAGTTTGAGACCGATATCGCGAATACCTTCAACCAAGGTAAGATACGCGCTCCCATCCACTTATACTCGGGGAACGAGGAGAAAATGATCGAGCTCTTCCAGGATGTGAAAGCGGAAGACTGGGTCATGTGCTCTTGGCGCAGCCATTACCAATGCCTCCTGAAAGGCGTGCCGCCGGAGAAGGTGAAGGCGGAGATTCTCGCCGGGCATTCCATCACACTGTGCTTTCCGGAGCAGCGCATCGTTTCGTCCGCCATCGTGGGTGGCATCATCCCCATCGCGGTCGGCGTGGCCATGGGCATCAAGCGCCAAGGCGGCACGAACATGGTGCATTGCTTTCTGGGGGAGATGACGGCGGAGACGGGTATCGCGCACGAATCGATCAAGTATTCCATCAACCATCAGTTGCCCATCCGCTTCATCGTGGAGGACAACGGCAAGTCCGTCTGCACGGACACGCGCGAGGCGTGGAACCAGCCGGTGCTGAGCTACGAGAACTCGACGCATCCGATGGTGGTCTCCTACAAATACGAAACCAAGTATCCGCATGCCGGGGCCGGGGTCCGCGTGCAATTCTGAGCATGAAATATTTTGACGAACTGAGCCGGTCGATGGAGATGCTGGGACGCAATCCCCGCACGATCTTCATGGGGCAAGCCGTGGCTTGTCCGGGCACAGGCATGACAAACACGTTGAAAAACGTGGCGCGTGAAAAGTTGCTGGAGCTGCCCGTGACCGAAGAGATGCAGATGGGCATGTCCACGGGCATGGCGCTGACAGGTCTTGTGCCGGTGAGCATCTATCCTCGCTGGAACTTCCTGCTGCTCGCGGTGAACCAGATAGTGGGGCACCTCGATAAGATGGCGGCGATGTCCGATGGCGGTTACAAGCCGAAGGTCATCATCCGCACGGGCATCGGTTCTGAGCGCCCGTTGCATCCGCAATTCCAACACGTGGGTGATTTCACGGATGCCTTCCGCATCATGTGCACCACCATCGAGGTCATCCGCCTGGATGAGCCGGACCAGATTTATCCCGCTTACGAGAAGGCTTTGTTGCGCGATGACGGTCGCAGCACGTTGATCGTGGAATACGGTGATTATTACAATGAGAAGTGAGACTTTAACCGCTCCCGCTGTGACAACTCCGAATCTGAAATGGCCCTTGATGGCCAACAACATCCCCCGGAGTGACCTTGACGCGCTGATCGAATTTCTGAAGCATGATGATCCTATCCTGACGCAATCCACGAACGTTCGCGCCTTCGAGAAGGAGTGGAGCGAATGGCTTGGGTGCAAGTACAGCGTCTTCGTGAATTCCGGTGCTTCGGCGAATGGCATCACGATGGCGGCATTGCGCGAACTCTACGGCCCCGGCGAAGTTATTGTGCCGACGCTGACATGGGTGTCAGACATCGCCTCGGTGCTGCAAGCCGGTTTGACGCCGGTGTTTGTGGATATCGATAACAGTCACTTGGGCATGGATACGGATGAGATCCTGCGCAAGATCACGCCAAACACGCGCGCCGTTTTCCTGACTTACGTGCTCGGCTACAATGCGCTGAACCAGCGTCTGCTGGATGAGTTGCAGAAGCGGAACATCCCGCTCATCGAAGATGTCTGCGAATCCCACGGCGCGACCTTCAAGGGCAAGAAGCTGGGCAGCTACGGCTTCGCCTCCAACTTCTCTTTCTACTACGCGCATCACATGAGCACCATCGAGGGTGGCATGATCTGCACGAACGATGAGAAGTTCTACGAAGCGGTACGCATGTTCCGCTCTCACGGCATGGTGCGCGAAGTGACTTCTGCCGAGGTGAAGGAAGAGTATAAGACGAAGTTCCCGGACCTGAACCCGGATTTCATCTTTGCCTATCCGGCCTACAACATGCGCAGCACGGAGTTGAATGCAGTGCTGGGTCGTGAGCAACTCAAGCGTCTTGATGCCAATAACGTCATTCGTCGTGAGAACCTGCAACTGTTCCTGAACGGACTGGATTCCGAGAAGTATTGGACGGAGTTCGACTGCGAAGGTAGCAGCAATTACGCTTTCACGCTGGTCATCCGCAAAGCCGACCCTGAATTCCGCGATCGCGTGGAGAAGGCCATGCGTGCGGCGGGAGTGGAGTTCCGTCGCGGGACTTCCGGTGGCGGCAATCAATTGCGCCAGCCGTATCTGCGGCGTATCTTCGGCGATGAATTTGAGAAATACCCGAAAGTGAACCACGTTCACTTCTACGGATACTATATCGGCAATTATCCGGATCTGGACCGCAGCAAGATCGGGCAATTGTGTGATTTGCTGAACAACCTGAAGTGAATAAGAGATGAATCGCCCGCTAGATGTTCTGTTCGTCAATGCTGACTCCGCGGCCACCGCGTATCAGGAGTTGAGCAAAGACTTCTCGGCCATCGAGCCACCGACCTGGTCGCTGTTGCTGGCGCAAAGTTGCCGGGCCAAGGGCTATGGGGTGGGCATTTTGGATTGTGGTGCGGAACGCCTGAGCGAGGAAGCATCAGCAAAACGCATCGATGAAGCCAAGGCGCGTTTGGTCTGCTTCGTCGTTTACGGTCAGAACCCAAACTCGGGCACGACCAACATGATCGGTGCCACCGCGCTGGCCCGGAAGGTGAAGGCGCTGAATCCCGAAGCGATCGTCTGCTTCGTCGGGTCGCATACCAGCGCACTTCCGATGGAGGTGCTGGCGTTTGATTGCGTCGACATCATCCTGCTGAATGAAGGCGTGTATGCGCTGCACAACCTGTTACAGACGGACCTCAAGACGGGCTTGGACAAGGTCAAAGGCATCGGCCACAAGACGGGTGGGGCGCCGCAGTTGAATCCGCCGGAGATGGTCGTGCCGCATGACCGGATGGATATCGATCTGCCGGGT
>JAURFH010000021.1 GCA_030834415.1 Verrucomicrobiota bacterium
GTCTTTGGGCAAGAGTTTTCCTGTCACTTGCACTGCTGTGTCACGCGGTGCCACCCAGCGCCGTATGGCGGCCTGCTTGGTCCCGATGCCGGCATACCCGCCTTGGGCGTCCAGCATCACCGAGCCCGCCTTGCGTGCCGCCTGCCAGCGGTTCTGGGCAAACAGCCCCAACGTATTGAACTGCTTCACCCGCTTGCTCTGCAGGTCATACCAGCCTGCACCGTAGCGCCAGGCAGGCGCCTCTACCACCAGCGGCTTGCGGGCCAGTTCTTCATTGATGAAATAGACGCTCGTTTTCAGCTCCGGGGGAGATGGCGGGCGTTGATAGAGCAGCCGGTAGATCTTCTTGATCTTGGCCTCGGTCGAATTTGCCTTGGCCAGTTCCGGCCGCCCGGCCAGCGCTTTGGCCTGTTGGATGACGAACGGTGAGTTCATCAGGAAGAGCGCCTGCTGCGGTACTGTGGTCATCATTCGCATCGGGCTGCTGATATCCGGCGGGGCGAAATCGAATGTGTTGAAGAATTCCGGCAAGGCAGCGCGATTGATGTAGCCATAAACTGATCGCCGCGTTGGCGAGGGATCCTGCGCGAGATCCACCGGTTGCCCGCCCATCGATTTATCCAGTGTCCCGGCTACTGCCAGTAACGTGTCGCGGGTGCCTTCAAAATCCAGACGGAAACGATTCTGCCGCCACAGGAGCGAATTGCCCTGGTCTTTGGTCAGATACTTCGGATTGATCTCGCTGCTTTGCTGCCAGGTGGCCGAGAGCAAGATCAGCCGGTGGATATGCTTGATGGACCAGTTGTGCTCCATGAATTGTCCGGCCAGCCAATCCAGCAACTCCGGATGTGTCGGCGGCTCGCCCACCAGACCGAAATCGCTTGGGGTCGCCACCAGTCCTTGGCCGAAATGATGGAACCAGATGCGGTTCACCATCACCCGGGCAGTGAGCGGATTCTCTTTCGTCGCGATGGACCTGGCCAGTTCCAGCCGCCCGCTGCCTTCATGGAATGGCTCTGCTCCCGGCCGGGCGATGATTTCAAGGAACTGACGCGGCACCACTTGACCGCGGCTGTTCGGATTGCCACGCAGGAAGATGGCCGAGTCACGTCCTTTGGGCAGATCCATCATCGCCATGGCCCGCCCCGGGGAACCGGGATGGGTGATCTTCACCTCGTTTACTTTGCGGATGAGCAGGTTTACGCGTGCCTCGGTTTGCTGGCTCGTGAGCCGGGTGATATCCCGTTCGCTCAAAGCCAGAGGAGCCCCGTCCGCATAAAGCAACTTGCGGATGGCCTCGGCATTCGGGTCTGACAATGTCTCGTCTTTCCCGCCAGTCCGTTTGACCGCCAGTTTTACCTGCCATTGCCGGTCGATCTCGGCAAAAAGTTTTCCGTAACGGCTGGCCAGATCCGCCATGTCCTTCGGCGCCATCATGAACATGCGGGCCACCAATGGGTTGAGTTTGGCCTTGTCGTCATTGTTGTCATGGAACTTGCGCGCCAACATGGCTGCTTTGGCGGTAAATTCTTTTTCATCCAGGGAAGACAACTGGGCCCAAGGTGTAAAGATTGGATCGTGCTTGCGGGCGGTGGCTTTGAGGGCGCGATCAAGACTGAGCGCGGTGGTCGTATCCAGATCCTTGCTGCGCAAGAAGGTGTTCCGGTTCAGGCCCGCATTCGGATCGGTGTGAGCATATTCGTGCAGTGCCAGCAGGTATTCACCCATGCGTGCATGCTGGTTGGTAGTGATCGCATAGGTGTTGGTAGCCTGGGCATGCGTCAATTCGGCCTCCGCTTCGGCCAATTTTTTCTGGAAATCCTGATACTCGGGTGTGTCTTTGGTCGATTGCAGTAATGGTTTTTCCTCCGGTTCCGTGATGCTGTTGAAGACGCCGTGCAGGGCGTAGTAATCCTTCATCGTGATGGGATCGAATTTGTGGTCGTGGCAGCGGGCACATGAGACCGTCAGTCCCATGGTGCCGCGGCATACCACATCGATCCGGTCATCGATCACCTGATTGGCATCGTTGTTGAAGCGGTTACCGAGCGTCAAAAAGCCCAAGGCCGCCAGAGCGCTCTTATCCTCGCCCAAGGGCAGCCGGTCGGCCGCGAGCTGTTCCACCAGGAACTGATCGTATGGCTTGTCATCATTGAACGATTGGATGACGTAGTCGCGATAAGTGTAGGAATAGAGATAGCGGTTGTCCTTGTTACGGATGGTGTCCCCCATCGTGTCGCCATAGCGTGCCACATCCAGCCAGTAGCGGCCCCAGCGTTCGCCGTAATGAGGCGAGTTAAGCAGTTTTTCCACCACTTTTTCAAAGGCCTTCGGAGATCTGTCCGCCAGGAAAGCATCCACCTCTTCGGGCGTGGGCGGGATGCCGATGAGGTCGAAATACACCCGGCGGATCAAGGTCAGTTTGTCAGCTGGCCCCGATGGTGCCATTCCGTTGGCTTCCAGCTTTTCCAAGATGAACTTATCCACCGGATTCCGGGCCCAGTTCGGTGTCTTGGGCGAAGGTATGCTCACCGGTTTCACCGGGTTGAAAAAACGATGCTCCTGCGCCTTCGCTGCATCTGGTTTGTAGGAGGCTACGGCACCCTTGGCTGTCCGTGGGTCCGGCGCGCCCATCTTGATCCATTGCTCGAATGCCGCGATGACGTTCGAGGGCAGTTTCCCGCCATCCTTCTCCGGAGGCATCAACAGATCTGGATCGGTGCCATGCAGTGTTTTTATCAGCAGACTCTCCGCCGGTTTACCGGGTTTGATCGCCGGGCCGCTGTCGCCGCCGGTCAACAAACCTTCCCGTGAATCCACCGCCAGACCGGCCTTGATTTTTCCATCGGGCTGGCTGCTATGGCACTTGTAGCATTTTTCCGTCAAAACGGGACGGATGTTCTTCTCGAAAAACTCCTGTTCCTGTGGGGTCAGTTTGGAACCTTGGGATGATGCGACGGCTTGGGTTGCTCCCCAAGCGACCGCCCCGGCGATTAGCAGTGAGATGGTTTTCATGGCGGGTATTTTTCAGGCGAGGATGTCTTTCACGACGTTGCCATAAAAATCGGTGAGGCGGAAATTGCGGCCGTTGTAGCGGTAGGTCAGCTTCTCGTGATCGAAGCCCAGCAGGTGCAGGATGGTGGCGTGCAGGTCGTGCACGTGCACCTTGTTCGCTACCGAAGCCTGACCAAACTCATCCGTCTCGCCATAGGTGATGCCGCCTTTCACTCCGCCACCTGCCAGCCAGTAGGTGAAACCCCGATTGTTGTGGTCTCGACCGGGCACTTCGAACTTGCTCGTCGCATTCGGTAACTGGCGGGTCGGGGTGCGCCCGAACTCGCCACCCCAAACTACTAAGGTGTCGCTCAACAGGCCCCGTTCTTTCAGGTCCTTCATCAGCGCGGCGATGGGTTTGTCGCACTCGGCGGCTTTCGCGCGGATGGATTTTTCCAAGTTCTGGTGATGGTCCCAGCCGTTATGCCACACCTGCACCATGCGCACGCCGCGTTCCAGCAGACGCCGGGCGATGAGCATCTGGCGTCCCTGTTCGGTATCGGCGTTGTAAGCGGCCAGCACTGATTCGGGTTCCTTGCTGATATCAAAGGCATCTGTGGCTTCCATCTGCATCTGGTAGGCCAGTTCGAAGGATTGGATGCGGGCTTCCAGTTGCGCATCCTTTTGCAAGCGCTGGCTGTGCAGGGTGTTCACCCGCGCCAGCAGATCCAGTTGGTTGCGTTGTTCCTCCCGGGATGTGTAGGCGTTACGGATGTTCTCGATGAGTTTCTCGATCTCCTTGTAACGCGTATTGATATGTGTGCCTTGATACGCGCCAGGCAGAAAGGCGGAACGCCAGTTTTGTGCCCCTCCCAGCGGGGAGCCTGGTGCCAGCACGATGAAGCCGGGCAGGTTCTCATTCTCGCTGCCCAGTCCATAGGTGACCCAAGAACCGACGCTGGGTTTCACCAGCCGGCCGGAACCAGTGTTCATCATCACGGTCGCGAATTCGTGTACCGGGGCATCGATATACATGCCGCGGATCACGCACATGTCATCGATATGCTGGCCCAGATTGGGGAACACCTCGCTGACCTCGACACCTGACTTGCCCGTCTTGGTAAATTTGAATGGCGAAGCCAACCCCACGCCATTGAGCCCCGGCAACTCCTTGCCGTCGTTTGCCGTGAGCGCCGGTTTCGGATCCCACGTATCCACATGCGACGGCGCACCCTGCGCAAAGATATGCACCACGGCCTTGGCCTTGCCCGGCAGCGGCGGCGTCTTCGGCGCGAGCGGCGAGGTATTGGCCGCGTGCAGCGAGGAACCCAGCAACATGTCGTCCGCCATCAACCCGGCGAGACCCAATACACCCATGCCCATGCCGAAGCGATTGAGGAACTGGCGGCGGTTCACGATGAAATCCTCAGGGCGGGCCGTGTGCTCTGCGAGATATTTTGCTGATGGCTTCATATTATTAATGCTTCAATTTTTGCTCCAATAAGGACAGACGCTGGTTGGGCGCGTTAGGTTTCGTCCTAATTAGCAATTTCTCTGGGTGTCTTTAGCTAACATTATCCCTTTTTCACCCCCCTGTAAACCCTTGATTCAGGCACACCCGCTTGCCTTTTTGCGCTCTTCAGCCACCGCTCTTTTACTGGTGCTGCCTAGCTTGTTTTCACCTTTCATGCCCACCACTTTACAAGGGGCACTAGGACATCCGCTGTCCATGTGAATAGTGTGAATAACTTTTATCTCAGAATCATAAACCACTCATTAAAAGCTATTTATAAAATTATACCGTTCGGTAGGCTTGAAAAACACTCCCGCGAAAATCATTTTTCTCACACCATTTGCCATATGAGTCCCACAGGACCTATATGTCCTATTTTCCTTGTCTCGCCCTCCCTCTTATTTACCCTTCGTCCCCAAGAGCCATCCACCACCCCATGACCGCCGAATCCGAAAATCACTCCTTCATCCCCGCTCATGGTGGTTACCGCGAACTGCTCTCCTATCAAAAAGCCGAGATCGTTTACGACCTCACCTTCCGCTTCTGCCAACGCTTCTTAAAGAAAGGCGATCGCACCATCGATCAAATGGTCCAAGCCGCCCGTTCCGGCAAACAAAACATCGCCGAAGGCACTCACGCTTCGAGCACCTCCAAGGAGATGGAACTCAAGCTCGTCAACGTCGCCCGCTCCAGTCTGGAAGAACTGTTGCTAGATTACCAAGACTACCTCCGCGTGCGCGACCTGCGTATCTGGGATAAGAATTCCAAAGAAGCCCGCTACGCCCGTCAACTCGGCAATAAGCCCCATACGACCTATGAGTCCTATCGCGAATTCTGCGAAACCCGCCCCGCCGAAGTCGTCGCTAATATCGCCCTCTGCCTCATCCACCAAACTAATTACCTGCTCGACCAACAAATCCGCCGACTGGAAAAAGATTTTGTGAAACAAGGAGGTCTCCGTGAACGTATGACCAAGGCACGGCTCAACTATCGGAATCAGCAAGCATGAGCCCAACAATTAAAAGCCTGTTGGTTTTAGGTTTTTCCCTCCTCTCTATCCCTTTATTCATCATCGGCTGCCACCAAATACACAATCACCGCATCGAAGAAAGCTTTCGCCAAAACATTGGCATGGGTTCGGAGCCAATAACCCCGGAAAACACAGCAACCGCCCTCTTGCAAAAAATCCCCGTGGGAACCAAACGTCAGGAAGTCCTCCAACGACTGCTCAATGAAAAGATTATAACCAGCGTTCGCGCACAAGGGACAAATGAGGACTATATAGGCTTTCTGGATTACGGCACCACACTCTGGCCTCCCAGCAGACAAATGTTGCGTGTTACCATCCTTTTTGATCCCTCAAGCGAAACCGTGAAGGCAATCCAAGCTGAAAGGTATGGAATGTATCCTTGAACCCAATCCCCCTTTCTAAATGTATGTAACAATTCATTAAGCATGACACCTTCTACAAACTGGTCGCGTAGTCGAGCCTTGGCCGCCACGCTGACAGGGTTGCTTCTATTAGCGATGATCTTGCCGAGCACAGGTGGGGTCATTGCCGGACCACCAAGACATCCTGACATGTGGCGCTTTGGTCCTTTTCTTTTCTTCCCCAAACCATTCTTCATGTCCGTCAGCCTGATTGGCCTAAGTACCGGCTGTACGGTATTCGGCATCATCCGACGCAACGATATGGAGATCGTCGGCTGGACCCTGCAAGGCACATGGTTCTTGCTCATGTCGATGCGTTGACCCTTGATACAGCAGTGACGGTTCCTATGCCTCACCTAGTCGAAATCCTCATCGCCACCTCCCCCGCTGAAGCGATGCAACCGCAGTCCTCAGTGCGCGCCATCCCCGGGCGCGGATTGGTGGGTGATCGCTATTTCCTCGGCACTGGCACCTTCTCACCACAGCCACAAAAACCTGACTTCGAGATCACGCTCATCCAGCAGGAATTCATCGAAGCATTCGCCCAACAGAACGGCATCCCTTTCACCGCGCACGATGCCCGCCGCAATCTCGTCACCACTGGTGTGGACCTCAACGCACTGGCCGGACACGAATTCACCGTCGGCAACGTGAAGCTGCGCGGCATCCGCCTCTGTGAACCGTGCAACTACCTTGCCAAACAGACGCACCCTGAAGTCCTCAAAGGACTCGTCCATCAAGGTGGCCTGCGCGCCCAGATCCTGACCGAGGGCGAAATCCACTTGGGCGATGCGATCACTTGGAGCGAGGTGGTTTCAACGCCAGCGTGATCCCCATCACTCAAAGCATGCCCACACCGATAACACCGCCGACTCTGCCACCAGCACCAGACACTCTGGTTTGCGGCCAGGTCACGTTGCGTTTTGTCGAGCTTGTGCCGGGCGATGCCGAGGAAGACTTGGTCCCCTCCTATCATTTCCGCATCTTGCTAACCGACGGCACGGATGTGGGTCATATCAATTTCCTTATCGGTGACACGGGCCACATCCGCAATTGCGCCGGTCACATCGGCTTCGCGATCCATGAAGCGCATCGCGGCCACGGCTACGCCAGGCTCGCGTGTCAGGCCATCGCGCGCTTCGTCCGCACGATCTACGATGATGTCCTTATCACGTGCAACCCGGACAATCACGCCTCCCGCCGCACCATCGAACGTCTCGGCGCCGAGTTCATCGACGAAGTGAACGTCTCTGCCGCCGATGCCCATGAAAATCCACAAGCACGCCGCAAGCGCCGCTATCGTTGGACACCTTGAATTAGCCCTCCTTTTAAACATGGGATCAGACCGAATTCCATTGGCTTGACCGTCATTTCGGTTTACCTCTTCCGCGGTATTGCCGCCTCGGGGTGGTGACCTCAAAACAGTTGGCTGGACCGCAGCCTTTAATCCAAACTGGAGCCGGTCGTTTTGTCACAGGATATCTTAGTTCAACTCGCAGCGATTCTGGTCTTGGGCATTGTCGCCCAATGGCTGGCTTGGCGCGTCAAGTTGCCCTCCATCCTGCTCCTGCTCGTCACCGGCATCGTGGCGGGGCCAGTCACCGGCTGGTTGCATCCGGATACGTTGTTTGGCGATCTGATGCTTCCCCTCGTCTCGCTGTCAGTGGCGGTAATCCTCTACGAGGGCGGCTTGAACCTGAAGATCCGTGAGCTCAAAGCCGTCGGTGGTGTCTTCTTCCTGCTCACCACCGTGGGCGTCGCCATCTCCTGGGTAGTCGGCACACTTGCTGCCCATTACATCCTGCATTTTGAATGGTCGGTCGCCACCCTGCTCGGAGCCATTCTGGTGGTCACCGGCCCCACTGTCATCGGACCGATTCTGCGCCATCTGCGCTTGCGCGGCAAAGTCAGTGCATTGCTCAAGTGGGAAGGCATCATCATCGATCCCATCGGCGCGACCCTTGCCGTGCTCGTCTTCACCGTCGTGCAGGCCGGCGGCATCTCGGAAGGCTTCCACGAAGCCATGGTGCATCTCGGCATGGCGACCTTGGTCGGGCTCGTCTCCGGCGGTTTGGCTGCGGGCTTGCTGGTGCTCGTCCTCGCCCGTTTCTGGGTGCCGGACACGCTCTACAATCCCGTGTCCCTCATGCTGATGTTCGTCTCCTTCACCGCGGCCAATGTCATCCAGGAGGAATCCGGTTTGCTCGCCGTGACCGTCATGGGCATCATCCTCGCCAATCAGAAGCGCGTATCCGTCCGGCATGTCGTCGAGTTCAAGGAGACGCTCACCGTCCTCCTCATCTCCTGTCTGTTCATCACGTTGGCCGCGCGCCTGAAACTGAGCGAGATTGAAGGCTTGGGCTGGAACAGTTTCCTTTTCGTGGCGGTGATGTTTATCGTGGCCCGACCGGTCTCCGTGCTCGCCTCCACCTGGCGCTCCTCGCTGAACTGGAAGGAACGCCTCTTCCTCTGCTGCATGGCCCCGCGCGGGATCGTGGCAGCGGCGATCAGCTCCGTTTTCGCCCTCAGCTTGGTGGGGGCCGGTTACGAAAGCGCCGTGGAGATGGTGCCTGTCACCTTCCTGATGGTGTTTGTCACCGTGCTGCTTTACGGCGTGGGCGGCGGTCCGCTCGCGCGTTACCTCGGCCTGACCCAGGCGAACCCGCAAGGCATCCTCTTCGTCGGCGCGAGCCCTTGGGTGCAACAACTCGCACACGCCTTGAAGAAGGAAGGTTTCCCGGTCTTCCTTATCGATACGCATTGGCAGAACATCACCACCGCCCGGCTCTCCGGTCTGCCCTGCCTCTACGGCAGCGCCGTGGCTGAGGCAGTGCATGAGGAGATCGATTACAGCGGGCTGGGACGCATGATGGCCGTCACCTCCAATAACGCGGTCAATTCCCTGGCCTGCATGCGCTATGCCGAGGACTTCGGTCGTGGCCACGTCTATCAACTCCCCTTTCCGGCCGCCAAAGAAGGCGTCCACGAAGCCGTCCCGCTGCAACACCGCGGTCGCCTGCTCTTCCGCAACGAACTCACCTTGGAGCAGCTCAACGAACTCGTGAAAGGCAACTTTGAGGTCAAGAATTGCAAGCTGACCAAGGAGTTCAACTACAAGCGCTACCGCGCCGAG
The DNA here is from genome assembly GCA_030834415.1 of Verrucomicrobiota bacterium. GTDB lineage: Bacteria > Verrucomicrobiota > Verrucomicrobiia > Limisphaerales > JAEYXS01 > JAEYXS01. The sequence continues at coordinate 9,072 of JAURFH010000021.1, forward strand.
CAAGGCGTGGGGGTGCTGCCGCTCTTCGTCGTGAAACCGGACCGCACCATCGAGGTCTACACTGCGAAATACGACCCCGATCCCCTGCCCGGGGACCTCATCATCGGCCTCAGCCCGGTCAAGCCGGAAGAGACGGATGAAACTCAAACCGCCGGGACTTTGGAAAAAGAAAGCACCGGAGACGGAGGTTGTTAGTTTTACCCCGCCCAAGTTGGATTTACCCTCATTCCGATCGCTCCGTTGTAAAAATAATGGGGGTAAATGATGAATTTGTTTTGTGCCCCCAAACCGTAAGAAGGATTGAAAATCCCCCCGGCTCATGGTCTGGTAGCTTCGCTTATGGATGATCTCCAGCAGTTAGATGAATTGCTTACCTGCCGCCTCGACTCCGGTCGCAAGGCTGTGCAGCCCTGTTCCATTGTCATTTTCGGCGCCAGCGGTGACCTCACTGCCCGCAAGCTGATCCCCGCGCTCTATCACCTGCATGTGGAAGGCGTATTGCCCAAGCCCTTCAAAGTGGTGGGCTATGCCCGTCGCGAAAAGACGGATGAATCCTGGCGCGAGGAATTGAAGGCCGGTATGGCCAAGTTTTCCCGCACCAAGAAGCTGGACGAGGCGCAATGGGCAGAATTCGCCGCGAACGTGCATTACTGCATGGGCGATCTGAACGACAAAGCCGGTTACGAGAAACTGGAGAGCATACTGAACGGCTTCGATACGCCTGCCTTGCGTCACAACCTGCTGTTCTACCTCGCCATTTCCCCCAGCCAGTTCGCCACCGTGGTGGAGCAGTGCCACAACGTCGGCCTGTTGCACAAGACTGCCGAAGGCGGCCACTGGCAGCGCGTGGTCGTGGAGAAGCCTTTCGGCACAGACCTAAAGTCCGCCCAGGTGCTCAATGACGAGCTGACCCAGTTCGCCCACGAGCGCCAGATCTACCGCATCGATCACTACCTGGGCAAAGAGACGGTGCAGAACATTTTGATGTTCCGCTTCTCGAACGCCATTTTCGAGCAGCTCTGGAACCGCCAGTCCATCGAGTCCGTACAGATCACCGTGTCTGAGAAATTGGGCGTGGGCGGTCGTGGCGGTTACTACGAGGAAGCCGGCGCCATCCGTGACATGTTGCAGAACCATCTGCTGCAAGTGCTCTCCCTGGTGGCCATGGAGCCGCCCGTCTCGCTGGATGCCGAACCGATCCGCGATGAGAAGGTGAAGTTGCTGAAATCCATCCGCGAGATCCCTGAGCAATTGATCCCGAAGAACGTGGTCCGCGGCCAATATTTCGCCGGCATGCTGGATGGCACCTTGCGCCCCGGCTATCGCCAGGAGGAGAAGGTGAAGTCGGATTCAAACGTGGAAACGTTCGTGGCGATGAAGCTGCTCATCGACAACTGGCGCTGGTCCGGTGTGCCGTTCTACCTGCGCACCGGCAAGTCCCTTCCGCTGAGCGCATCCGAAGTCCGCGTGCAGTTCAAGCCCACGCCACATGTGCTCTTCGCCAAACAGTGCGGGCAGAAGCTGGATGCCAACGCCATCACCCTCCGCCTGCAGCCGAACGAGGGCATTTACCTGCGCTTCAACGGCAAGGTGCCTGGCACCAGCCTGCAACTGCGCCCGGTGCGCATGAATTTCAGCTACGACTCCGAGTTCGGCGCCTACACGCCGGAAGCCTATGAGCGCCTGTTGCTGGAAGCGATCTCCGGTGACGCCACGCTCTTCATCCGCCGTGATGAAGTCGAGACGGCTTGGGGTATCGTGGACCCGATCCGAGCGGCATGGGGCAACAAGCCGCTCACGAACCGCGAGTTCTACTCGGCGGGCACCTGGGGCCCGGTGGCATCGGACGACCTGCTCGCCCTCGGCGGTCACGTGTGGCATAACCCGCAGCCCACGGAGTAATCGTTGTGGCGTACGAATTGATTTCGTTCCCCAGCGACGATGCTCTGGCCTTGGCCGCGGCGGAACGGTTTCTGCGAGTTCTTGCCCTGCGTCAGGACCGGGTGAAGCCTTATACCGTGGCTTTGTCCGGTGGACGGGTGGCTCAAAAGTTCTTCGCGGCTGTCACAGAAAAGGGCAGTGCCCGCTTGGAACTGTTCATCAACGTCCATTTCTTCTGGGCCGATGAACGTTGCGTTCCGCCCGATCATGCCGACAGCAATTATCGCGTGGCTGCGACTGAATTGCTCCAACCGCTCAACATCTCCGAGTTCCAGATTCACCGGCTCCGGGGCGAAATGGACCCTGTAGCCGGGGCGAACCATGCAATGAGCGAACTTTCCGCCTTCGCAGATGGCAAACTGCAAGCCCTGCCACAGTTGGATCTGGTGTTCCTGGGCATGGGTGAAGACGGGCATGTAGCGTCCCTTTTTCCGGGGGATGAAGACAAGGCCAACCCTGCCTGGTTCCGTCCGGTCGTCGGGCCCAAACCTCCTCCGCAACGGCTGACGATGAGCTACGGTTTACTCGCCGCCGCCAAGGAAGTTTGGGTGCTGGCCTCGGGCAAAGCGAAAGCGGAAGCGCTACAAGATTCGTTGTCCGGTCCGGATAAAACGCCGCTGGGGCGAGTGCTGGCTGCACGGCAGCAAACCATCATTTTCAGCGATATTTCAGCTGTTTAGGGGGAGAAACCGGCTTATTACCAGGCTTCTTTCGGCTCTGAAGTGCCGGGGCGCTGACCACGGGAGGCGGAGATAAAGCCCAGCGTCACCGCTGTCGCTTCATTGTTCGTCATGCTGAAGATCACCACCTTCTCCAAGGTCATATTGTCATGGCTCGCCGTGCAGACCTTGACCAGTTCATCCAGCGATTTGAAGGGAATCGTCTCCTCAACGTAATCAGGTACGTCGGTCCTTATGAAGACCGCCTGACCTATGGCGTATGAGGGTGGATTCATGAGATTCTTGGAGAGCATAATGCCTGCCGGACTTAAGGCAAGCACAGGTTTTTCTAATAACCAAGATGAGAAACTCAGAAAGCGTCACCCTCTCAAACACTTACGTAAGCCGCTTCCCTCCGCCGAGCATCCTTTCAGCCCTTTGGCCCGAGTTATGCTAGACAAATCAGTAGCATCCCGGTTGGCCAGTGCAGGGGCGATAAGTTCGCTCCTCTGGCAAAGACGCCGGATGCCTGAGAATAAAACGAAAGGCTTAACTGATGAAAACGAACTCGCTAAAAACCCTGCTCGCCTTGGGAACATTGCTCGCTTGCTTGTCGGCTGTCCCTGCGGCCCGCGCGGATGCGGCACTGACACCTGCGGAATCATCCAGCACGACCACCGCGAAAGCCTTGGAATACACCGGCACCATCGGCATGGTGGACGCGGAGGAACGCACGGTGAAGGTGGATAAATTCTTTTGGGATAAAACCTTTAACCTCGCCGAGAACTGCACCTTTGCCGTCGGCCTGGACCAGAAATCCAGCTTGGAACATTTACAGCCCGATATGGAGGTAGTTGTTAGCTATCAAGAATCAGATGGTGTGCTGGTTGCCACCCACATCGCCCAGCGTCACTACAGCCAGATCGGCTACATCAAATCAGCCACTCCTGCGACCCACGAGATCGTCATGGATCGCGTGGGTATGGCCAAGAAATTCAAGGTGAATGACAACACCCAGATCACCATCCACAAGGATGAATCGAACTTAGGCGACCTGAAGGCCGGTCAGAAAGTGACCATCACTTACACCAAACAAGGGGAGTTCCTGCTCGCCCACAAGGTGATGGACAAGTCTGAAACCTTCTCCGGCACCGTAGAAGCGATTGATGCCGGGGCCAACACTTTAAAAGTGAAAAGCCTGCTCGCCACGCACAAGTTCAACCTCGGTGACGGTTGCAAGATCGTCCTCGATGGCGACACCTCGGGCAGATTGCGCGACCTGCGCATCGGTCAGAAGGTGACCATCGACTATGAGGAAGTGAAAGGCGTCATGGTAGCCGCCCGTATCGAACTGGGTGAAGCCCAAACCGTAGCCGCGAAGTAACCAACAAACAAAAACCCGTCTCACGACGGGGATAACAGGCACCGGCTGCAAAGCCGGTGCCTTTTTGTGTACCCGGATCGCCGACGTCTCCCTCACGCTTGCATTTTTCCGCCGTCCCTGTGTCCTATCCACGTGCAACGCGCAACCAGTTGGGCCGTCTATGCAGAATTGGCGGCCCTTTTCTTTTTGAATGCCATGGCGATGGGCATGTGGCTCGTGCCTCTGGGCATGGTGCTGGATGCGCATGGCCTCTCGAGCATCCGCGCGTATGCCTTTGCCACTTCAGCCCTCGCTGCCTTCATATCGCCTTTGATATTCGGCGCCATGGCAGACCGGCATCTCGCCCCGGCAGTGGTGTTGCGAGGATTGTCCGTAGCCACGGCAGCAGCAATGGCCTTCGCCAGCACCGCCATCCACTTGGGTTGGAACCGTTGGGTGGTGCTCGCCATCATCCAATTACACGCCCTGTGCTCCGCTCCGGGCTGGAGTCTCTCCACCACCATCGTACTCTCACGTTTGCAGAACTCGAAAAAGCAGTTCGGTCCCGTGCGTGCCGTCGCCACCTTGGGCTGGATCGCTGGTTGCATCCTCGTGAGCGCTCTCAACGCGGATGCCTCCGTGCGCTCGGGATATTACGGAGCTGGCATGTGGCTCATGGTGGCCTTGTTCACCTTCAAACTGCCCAGTGTGCCACCACCACGCTCATTGGAAAAACTCACCATCCGGCAACGCCTTGGCCTCGATGCCCTGACGCTGATGAAAAATCCGGACCATCGCGTGGTCTTCATCATGGCCGCGCTGTTCAGCATCCCGCTCGCCGCGTTCTATCCCTATTCCCCGGCGCACATGCGGGACTTGGGCTTGGAACATACGAGCGTCCTCATGTCATTGGGCCAAGTGACGGAGGTGCTCACCATGGTCAGCCTGGCATGGTTACTGGGCAGGTTCCGCTTGAAGTGGCTCTTTGCCGCCGGACTATCCGTCGGGCTCTTTCGTTACATCCTCTGCGCGTTCGATACCAAGTTCTCACTGCTCGCTGGCGTGACCTTGCATGGACTGGCCTTCACACTCGTCTTCATCACCACGCAGATCTATCTGGATGAACGCATCGACCCGGCGTGGAAAGCCCGTGCCCAAGCACTCATGGCGTTCATGATGGGCGGTGTGGGAAACCTCATCGGCTACCTCGGCACGGGCTGGTGGTTCAATGCCTGCGACCGTCCCACTGGCACAAACTGGCCGCTCTTCTGGGGAGTCTTAGCGGGCGTGATCGGATTGGTGCTGGTGTATTTCCTCGTGACGTATCACGGTAGAGGAACACAACCAGAGGACGCCAAGGCTTAACCCACAACGGTTACTTTTTCACTTCGTCCGCTGGCACAAACTTCAGCGATACACCATTGATGCAGTAGCGCTTGTCCGTGGGTGTATTGAAACCTTCGCCAGTGAAGACGTGACCGAGATGGCCATCACAGACAGCACAGAGAACTTCCGTGCGCACCGAACCGAATGAGACATCCACTTTCGTTTTCACATTCTTGGCATTGGCAGGATCGTAAAAAGAGGGCCAGCCGCAGTGGGAATCAAACTTCTCCTTGGAGGAGAACAGTTCCGCGCCGCAACCAGCGCAGTAATATGTGCCGCCACCCTGTTTCTTGAACTCCTCATAAGCCTCGCCAAACGCGCGCTCGGTTCCCGCCTCACGTAGCACGCGATATTGCGCGGGCGTGAGTTGCGCGCGCCATTCCGCCTCGGTCTTCACGACTTTTTCGGGTGTGACGGCAGTGGCAGATTCAGCGGGCTTGGATTCAGATTTCATAGCAGGGGCAGGCGTGGCCGTCGTGGCGGACGAGACCTTCTCATGCGGCTGGCAACCGGCCATGACACCGATTAGCCCAGCCAACAACAGTAATTGAGTAACGGCTTTGATCACGTGGATAGGATGACACAACCTGCGTGATTATTCCACCCCAGTTGTAGCGCAGACTGTCAAAGTCTGCCGTATCGCAGATCGGCGATCTGCGAACCGTGAAACAGGCGGACACCTGCCGACTGCCAGTCGGCGACACAGCAGGTCATCGACCATGCGCTACATAGATAGGCATGGGCTCGACAGAGTCTCGCCCTACCGACCCAATTAAAGCCCCACCGTCTTGAACCGTGCCTTCACTTCCTTCATGTGGAAGTCGAGGGAGCAGAGCTTCTCCAGCTCGCCCTTCTTGAAGTGCTTGGCCACTTCGGGATCAGCCTTCAACACCTCGAGGAAGTCCGCATCATCACGGCCCGCGTGTTTCACTTCCCACGTCTTCATCGCGTTGCGCTGGACGAGGCCGTAGGCGTCTTCACGGGTCAGGCCCTTGCGGATGAGCGCGAGTAGCACGGTCTGGCTGTTCCACATGCCCAGGCTCAGGCCCAGGTTCTTCTTCATGTTCTCGGGATAGACGTTCAGGCCGTCCATCATGCGGGTGAGCAGGCCGAACATGTAGTCGAGCAAAGTGCAGGAATCCGGGAAAATGATGCGCTCCACGCTGCTGTGCGAGATATCGCGCTCGTGCCACAGGGCCACGTTTTCCATCGCGGCCACCGCATTGCCACGGATGACGCGGGCCAAACCGGTGAGGCGTTCCCAAGTGATCGGGTTGCGCTTGTGCGGCATGGCGCTGCTGCCCTTCTGGCCTTTGGTGAAAGGCTCTTCGGCTTCCAGCACTTCCGTGCGTTGCAGATGACGGAACTCCACCGCCCAACGCTCGAAGCTCGCGGCCACAAGGGCCAGCGTGTTCATGTATTCCGCGTGGATGTCGCGCTGAATGACTTGCGTGGCGATGGGCGCGGGCTTCAGCCCGAGCTTCTTGCATACGTAATTCTCCACCTTCGGTGACAGATGGGCATTCGTGCCCACCGCGCCACTGAGTTTACCAAGTGCGGCCACCTTCCGGATGTGCTCCAGGCGTTGCTGGGCGCGACCAAATTCATCATACATCAGCGCGAGCTTGAGGCCGAACGTGGTCGGCTCGCCATGGATGCCATGGCTGCGGCCGATGCACGGGGTGAACATATGCTCCTTCGCCCGCTTGGCGATGGACTTCCGCACGACCTTCACGTCGTTGATCAGGATATCCGCGCTTTGCACCATCTGGACGGCAAAAGCGGTGTCCACGATATCCGAGCTGGTGAGGCCGAAGTGCAACCAGCGGCTGGCCTGGTCATTGATCTTTTCCGCGACCGCAGTGGTGAAACCGATGACGTCGTGATTCAGTGTCTTCTCGAGTTCCTTCTGGCGTTCCACGAGGGCTTTCGTATCCGCAAAGCACAGCTCCGCGCCGGCCTTCATCTTGGCGAAATCCTTCTTAGGCACGACGCCTTCGGCCACAAGCGCCTCGCTGGCGAGGAGTTCGATCTGGAGCCAGATCTTGAGCTTGTTTTCGTCGGTCCAGATGGCCCGCATCTCAGGGCGTGAATAGCGCGTAATCATAAAGCGGGGGGAATCCTAGCGGGCAAACGGACGGGAAAAAGCAGAAAAATGGAAATCCCGACGAAATGCGGAAACCATACCAGAAAACGACACGCCAATGGGGCGCATTGGCCTACTTCTTGGCCATCTTGGAGCGCGCCTTGTCGAGAATCTTGCGCTCCTGCTCCGTGAGGCTGTGGATGCCCTTGGCCGAGATCTTGTCGAGGATGGGATCGACTTCCTTGCTGATGAAATCTTCCTGCGCTGGCTCTTCTTCCCGCTGGGGTGGCCGTGCGGCGATCACTGATTTACGCCGGGAACTGACTGTGGACATTTCCCGTTCCCGACTGCGCACTTGATCGGCATAAGGCCGCCAATCGAACAACCGCCGCTCCCGGTCAAGGATCCATCGCTGATACCCGATGGCGACCAGAAAACCTCCGAGATGCGCGGCATGGGCCACCCCGCCGTCCACCGGCACCAGCACAAAGAAGGCGGCCACGGCGATGGAGAGTTTTAACAAAGTGATCGCCCGCATCGGGAAAAAGAACATGAAGACGATTGTGCGGTCCCGCTCCAAAAGGCAATACATCGCCAACAAACCACAGACGCCCGCCGAGGCACCCAATACCGGCATGCCAAATTGATTGGGAAATACCGCTCCCAACAAAACTTGGGCCAGCCCACCCAAAACTCCACTTGCGAAATAGACCTCCAAAAAACGCGGACGCCCCAGCATACCCTCCACCGCCGAGCCGAACATGTAGAGCATCAATCCATTGAATAGGATATGGAGAAAACCCCCATGCAGGAACTGAAAGGTGAAGAATTGCCAGATATAGCCTTGCTTCACCCCGGCCCAGCTGAGCATCAGATAACCTTCGATCGGTGACTTCACATAGGCCCAATTGATACATTGCAGGACAAACACCGTCACCACCGCCACCAAGAGAGCACCGGTAGCTGTGCGCGGTCCACGGCCACCCCAGAATCTGGATGGCTGCTCCCGCATGTAGTCTCTATCCGCCAGCATCGGACACAACCTAACTCACAATATCAGGCGCGACAATGGGATTTGCTAATCCGACCTCACCTTCGTCAGTCACCTCAAATGCCCTTGACCCAAGAAGGCTCTCAGGGGTTAATCACCTGACTTTCCCTCTTGTTGTGATTTGAGGAGGATTAAAACCATGGACGAACTGGCCAAAGCTTACGAGACACTCGGCGTGCCGCCCACCATCAGCAACGCCGACCTGCAAAAATTTTACCGTGAGCTGGTCAAACGCTGGCATCCCGACCAGTTCGGCCATGATGAGGAGGAGAAGCGCGTGGCCGATGAAACTCTACGAGGCATCAACGCCGCCTACCAGCGCATCACCCAAGCCCGCAAAGTCGCCGCCGAAGAGGCAGCCTTTGAAGGCGATCCAGCACCCGAACCGGAACCACAACCTGAACCTGATCCCGAACCTGCCGCGGAGGCTGCTTCTACAAAATCCTCAGGCTTCAATATCTGGGGCTTGGCCCTGGCTTTGGTCGTGGCCATCGTAGCCGCTGGCATCGCCTGGCAGCAGAAGTGGCTGGGCAATGGCTCCTCCACATTACCGCCTGCAGAAACTCCCATCGCCACAGTTACTCCGAGCGCACCAGAACCGCCCGGTCCCGTCATCGCTCACAAAATCTGCCTCGCCACAGAATGTTTCGTGGCCGAGATCTGGCATAACGGCAAGCTCGTTCCGGACAGCCAGCGCAAAACCGTCGCCGATCGCTTCGGCGCCTGCACGGAAGAAGTGAACCTCACTCTGCGCGAAAGCGACTGGCTGGTTTTCAATCCCGTAAAAAACCGCTTCCGCTGGAATGATGCGCTCTTCTTCGGCGTGGCCGGTATGACCACGAACAAGACCGTGAGCTTTGTCTCCTCCACCAAGGACGGTCGCTGGACCAGCATGGACAACCTCGAGCAAATCAGCCAGTTCATCAAAGAACGCGACTTGGCGGGAAAACCCGTGCAATTGATCCCGCAGAACCGCATGTGGTCCGAAGGGCCCGGCTTCATGAAGTTCGTCATGAGTGCCGACTGGCATGGCGAACCCATCTGGGGACAAGGCCCGGCTCGCAACATCTACATCAAGTTCGTAGCGAAGCCTGTTCCCCCTATGCAAGTGACGACCAGATGAATAAAAAACGGCGCCCGATTTCTCAGACGCCGTTCTGAAAAAACGTTCTCTTCCTGCTTACGCCGCCGCAAAGGTCTTCGCCTTGGCCTTGCCGCCTGCTGCAAAGAGTTCCTTCACCTGCTTCACCGTATTCTCAGCGGTCAGACCGTGCTTCTCGCGGAGGTAATCCACCGTGGAAGCGTGCTCGATAAATTCATCCGGCCAGCCGATGCGCACCACCGGTGTGGTGATCTGCTTGCTGGACAGCAACTCCAGCACCGCGCTGCCGTAACCACCAGCGATCACATGATCCTCGATCGTGACCACTGCGTCTGCGCCTTGCGCGAAGAATGCCGTGGTCTCTTCATCCAGCGGCTTGAAGAAGCGCGGGTTGATGATCGCCACATCGTAGCCTTCGCCCAATTGCTCGGCGGCCTTCTGTGCCATCTTCTGCATCGGTCCCAGCGCGAAGATCGCGACCTTCTTGCCGCCATTGTTCGCGTAGTGCTGCACCACCTCGGCCTTGCCGATGTCCAACAGCTTTGGGATGTCCTTCACCGCCACACCCTCAGCCGTGCCGCGCGGGTAACGGATGAATGAAGGGTGCTTCTGGTGCGACGCTGTGAACATCATGTCCGCCAGCTCATCCTCGTTCGCCGGTGCCATACCGATGACGTTCGGTAAGCAGCGCAGGTACGAGATATCAAAGAGGCCGTGATGCGTCGGACCGTCATTGGCCGAAAGACCGGCGCGATCCATGCAGAAGATCACCGGCAGATCCTGCAAGCAGACATCGTGATGGATGCAATCATACGCGCGCTGCAAGAAGGTCGAGTAGATCGCCACCACCGGCCGGAAGCCCATCGTGGCCATACCCGCCGCGAAGATCACGGCGTGCTCTTCGGCGATACCCACATCGTAATAACGGCCCGGCATCGCCTTCTCCAGCGCCTTCATGCCCGTGCCCGTCGGCATCGCGGCCGTGATACCCACGATCGAATTGTCCTTGCGGCAGAGGCGCACCAACGTCTCGCCGAACACATCCTGATACGCCGGCGGCGTGCCAGGCTTCGCCGCAGCGGTCTCGCCCGTCTCGGCGTTGTAAGGTCCCGTGCCGTGGAACTTCTCCGGATGCTGGATGGCCGCATCGAAACCCTTGCCCTTTTTGGTCAACACATGGATGACCACCGGCTGTTCGCACGACTTGGCATATTCCAGCGTGCTGATGAGCAACGGCAGATCGTGACCGTCGATCGGTCCGATGTACTTCAGGCCCATCTCCTCGAAAATCAGGCTGCTGCCGAAACCGCCCCGGCCATCACCGCGTTTGTCGTCGTCGTTCTGTTGCAACGACACCTCGCTCACCACGCCCTTCACGGCTTCCTCGGCCTTGTGGCCCAGGCGCACCGCGAGATCGCCCGTCGCGCCCCACTTCTTCAAGAAGCTCGCCGCGTCCTTCTGGAGGCGGTCATAACGCGGATTCGTGATCAGCTTGTTCAGGTAGTTCGAGATGGCGCCCACGTTCTTCGCGATGCTCCACTCGTTGTCATTCAGGATGCCGATGAATTTCTTCGTCGTGTGCGCGATGTTGTTCAACGCCTCGAACGAGACACCGTTCGTCAATGCCGCATCACCAAACACGCACACCACATCCTCATCGCTCTTGCGCTGGTCGCGCGCGGCGCACATACCGAGCGCCGCTGAGAGGGCCGTACCGGCGTGACCTGCTCCGTAGCAATCGTGCTCGCTCTCCGTCCGCAGGGCGAAACCGTTCAAGCCGTTCGTCGTGCGGATGGTGTGGAAGCGATCTTTGCGCCCCGTGAGCAACTTGTGCACATACACCTGATGGCTCACATCCCACACGAACTTGTCCTTCGGCGTGGAGAAGATGTAATGCATGGCGAGCGTCAGCTCCACCACACCCAGGTTCGGGCCCAAGTGACCGCCGTTCTTCGAGAGCTTTGTGATCAGCTCATAACGGATCTCTTCGGCCAGCTGGGTCAATTGGTCCAGCTTCAGCTTTTTGACGTGGGACGGATTATCCACCATGTCCAGGTATCGGCTCATATTAGGTTGATTAGTCTTCCGCTGATTCCCCCGGGAGTTCCACCGGAGTCAGCGCAAAGTCGCCAGAGGATTTCTTCTCCAGCTTCGATATCTTCAAGTCGGCATCCGCCAGACGGGCCTGGCACAGGGCGGCCAGTTTGGTGCCTTCCTCGTAGCGGGACAGCAAGGCTTCCAACGGCAATTCGTCCGACTCCATCGCTTCCACGATGGCTTCGAGCTTTCCCAACGCCGTCTCAAACGGAACCTCTTCCGGTTCCGCCTCAGACTTCGCTGCGCCTTTAGCAACCTTCGACATAAGAAGCGAACCCTAAAACAGGACCTGTCTAGCGTCCAGTGGATTAAATTGGCCAATTGGCAAGCGGCCTTTAGGCACCCTGTTGCACCAACCAACTTACCAATCGGTAAGTTTTCCAAATTTCCCATCCCTTTGGAGGTAATTGTCATTCAGGGAATTAAGGGAATCTTTTGAACCAAAAAAGCAAACCTCATCCAAAACATGAATAATACGTACGCGGACAAAGTCAGATGAGGTATGGTTAGAACGGAGGCCGCAACACCCTCCGGCAACCGGAAAAGCTTATGAAAAAGAGGATTTTACACCTGGCCCAGACTGGCGTTCTTGGCATCGCCCTCGCCGTGGCGACGGGTTGTCCTGAAGCCGCCGAGACGGTGCAGGTTCCCTTGGTGAATGCCGAAGCAGAGAAAGTGGACAAAGGCGAGATCAGTGGTGCTTCCGCCTCGGCCCTCGCCATCCCCGATAACACGACCGGCGAGGTGAAGCAACAGCTCGCCCCCGTCATCCCGAATCTTTCCCCCGGTCTTGCCGAGATCGTCCGCCTGGCCCAAGCCAAGGTGGGTGAAGACGTCCTCCTCGCCTACATCGCCCGCTCGACCTTTCCCTATAACCCCACCACCGAAGAGATCATCTACTTGCATGACCTCGGCGTCTCGGATGCCGTCGTCGCCGAGATCATCAAGCGTTCGCCCCGGCCAGAAGCGCTCACTGCCGAGCCGAAGAACACCCCCACTGAGCCCTTGAACATCCCGGCTGTGCCCGCAGTGGCAACGTCTGCGGCCCCCGCTGGCCCTGTGCTCACTCCATTGGTCTCCACCAATCCCGGACCAGCCTATGTGGAACAGCAAACCGTGGTGGTGCAGCAACAGCCAGTAGTCATCCAGCAGCCCATCGTGATCCAGCAGGCACCGGAGGAAGTCCGTTACTTCTATTCCTCACTCGCCCCTTATGGTTCTTGGGTGGAAGTGTCCGGCTATGGCTGGTGCTGGCAGCCTACGGTGGCCGTGACCTATGCCGGCTGGCAGCCGTATCAGCAATCAGGCCGCTGGCTGCACACGGATTACGGCTGGTATTGGCAATCGGATTACTCTTGGGGCTGGGCTCCCTTCCATTATGGCCGTTGGTTCAATCATCCCCGTCGCGGCTGGTGCTGGACACCGGATCGTGTCTGGGGTCCGGCATGGGTGAGCTGGAGAACTTCTTCCAGCTACTGCGGCTGGGCTCCCCTGCCTCCCGCGGCCCGGTATCGCCATGGGTTCGGCCTCTCCTACTATGATCGTCATGTGGGCATCAGTTTCGAATTCGGCCTGGGTGTGCATGACTACACCTTCGTCGGTTATGATCATTTCTACTCGCACAACCCTTACAATTACTGCCTGCCGCGTTCCCAAGTGACACGCGTTTACAACCAGACCACGGTGAACAACATCATCGTGCAAGGGAACAATAACAACGTGGTGATCAGCCAGGGCGGCGCCCAGGTGACCCAAGTCTCCAAGGCCAGCCGCACCGAAGTGCAGAAGGTCAGTGTCATGGATATGCCCGCCGCGCAACGCAGCGGGGTGCAACCAGACCGCCTAGTGCGCTCCGGCAATACCCTCGCCGTGTATCGCCCCAGCGGCCCGGGAGCCGCACGCCTGAACCAGGAACCGTCCAAGGTTGCCATCTCTTCCACCACGCCTGCGGGGCGTCCCTCAGGCAGCCTGACGAAACGTGATCAAGCCCCCGCGAACTTGCAACCCGGCTTGGTCAACAACACGCCCTCCACCCGGCAGAGCGCGCCGACGACCGCCTTGCAACGTTACGAGACGCCGAAGGGTGCGGACTTGCCGGTCTTGAATCGCCCGCAAAGTTCGACCCCCTTGACCTCCCGCAATTTGGGTATGCCGACACAGCCTGCCGGCACGGGGATCGACCGTCCGCTCACTCCGCAGCAACCAGTGCAGCCGGCCAGTATCTCTTCTGGTCGCGTGCTCACCTACAAGCCGCCGACCAAGCGGCCACCCGAAGCCACGCGGCCCATGACCCCGCCGCAGCCCATCTCTGGCCAGACAGTCACGCTCTCATCTCCACAACCGGTCTCGGGATCAACCGTAATTCCCTCTGCGCCACGACCAGTCTATGGTGCTCCAGCGACGCCATCCGCCAGCCGTCCCGTGCAACCGGCGACTCCGGCGCAATCACGGCTGACCCCACAAACGCCGGTCTCCTCCTATCAACCACCGCCGACGGCTGCGCTCCGCACTGAGCCCAGCAGCCCAAGCGAGATCACGACAATGCGTCCCGGCGGCACCTATGGTTCCCGCCCATCTGAGCAGCCGACCTACAATGTCAGCCGTGGCACAGTGAGTTTGCCACGGGCTTCCAACCCGCCCTCACGGCCAACGACCAGTTACACCACACCATCGTACTCGCAGCCGACAACCACTTACTCACAGCCTACGCCGACATACTCACGGCCGACCCCGACCTATTCGCAACCTACGCCGACCTACTCGGCACCGGCGCAACCTCAGCGGCCAACTTACACTCCAGCGCCCACGCGGGTTGAACCCGCCCGGCCAAGTTACAGCGCCCCGGCTGCGCCGCGTCCGAGCTATACCCCGCCAGCCCCACGAAGTGTGGCCCCCCAATCTGTTACGTTGCCGCCGGTATCCTCCAGACCTTCCGTCGGCAACTCTCCGTTGCAATCTTCTGGGGGAGGTCGTTCCACACCCAGCCAGGGTGGCAACGACAACAAACGTCCGGGGAGCCGGTAAATCTTAACCAAGGGGAAATGTGACGATGAAAACACTCATCAACAGGTGGATTGTGTCCGTGATTTGCGCGCTGACGCTCATTACGAGTGTTCACGCCGCCGAACCGACTTTGCTCTTCAGCACCGAATTTGAGAACACCGAAGGTTACAGCACCGCAGCCGATCTGGTCGGCCAGAACGGCTGGATGGGTGAAGGGAGCACTTCGGAATTCTGGAATGGTCTGCTCGACAATGTCTTCGAAAATCTCGGTCAACAGGCCTACATCGGGTTCACAGCTCCGGCAGATGGCTCCACGTTTGTGACCATGTGGAAACCGCTCCCACAGTCTGTTCCCGCGAATCAACCGCTGGTGAAATTCTCCACCTTGATGGCCATCCTCGATTCCACGAATGAGCACTACGATGACTTCCGCTGGAGCGTTTACAACACTTCTGCCGAACGGCTTATCACGCTGGACTTCGATAACCATTCCCTCACGGTGAACTACGCCCTCGACGACGGGAACGGCTTCGTCTCCACCGGCCAGAGCTTCGAGCCCAACCGCATCTACGAACTCGTCATCACCATGGATGTGGCTCGCAATCGCTGGAGCGCACGGATCGATGATACTGTGCTGGTGACTGAGCAGCCGATCACCACCACCTCGGCCTCACTGGATATCGGCGATGTGGACGCTGTGTGGTCCATCCGCGATGGCAGCAACCCGGGGGATAACTACATGGCGTTCGACAACTACAGCATCGTAGCCTACTCCGATGCCATTCCACCCGTCTTGCAGAACGTGACACATGTATCCGATGGTTCCAACCTCTTGCGCCTCACCGGTGAAGCGAATCGGACCTATGTCTTGGATGTCACCACCGATTTCCTGATCTGGACTCCCATCAAGACGAACAGCCCGCCCGACGGCATCTTCGAATATCTGGACACCGGGGCCATCGGCCAGCCCCTGCGCTTCTACCGAGCCCGGGTTCAATAAGCCCGTCTCGTACGCCATTCCTGCGCAGTAACCGCCAATAAAGGACGGGACACCCTCCGTAGCGTCACGTAATCTGACGGTAAATCACCGGATAACTTGAAGGAAAAGGTTGCCGCTCGCATGGTTTCTTGCGAAAACCTGCGTGTCCCAAATCTCGGCACCTACGTATCCGATGGGGCGGAGCGTAACCGGGAAAAGAAGAAGAAGCATGAGCGTCGCCCAGGAACTCAAATGCGCCTGTCCGCATTGTAACGGTCGTATCGCCTATCCCGCCTCAGCGGGTGGCTCTACCATTTCGTGTCCGCATTGCAACAACCCGGTGGCCTTGGCTGCTCCCGCCGCACCGCCTGCGGCCCCGGCTGCTCCTGCCGGTCAGGCCAGCCTGAAGTGTGTGTGCCGCCACTGCAATGGACGCATCTCTTTCCCCTCCAATGCCGCGGGTGCAACCATCCCCTGCCCGCATTGTGGCAAAGAAACTGTTTTGAACGCGCCTGGTGTTAGCCCGGCGCCAGCCGCAGCCGCCCCTCGGGCAGCGGGTTCCCCTCCGCCTCCCCCATCTGCAGCTGCACCAGCACGCGCGAAGACTCCGACTCCCCCAGTACCGTCCCAAGAAGAATTGTCCGAGGCACCGTCCAAGAAAAAAGGCGGTGGTGGTGGCAAGAAAGTGATGATGATTGTCGGCATCGTGCTCGCTCTCGCGCTCGTGGCTGGCGGTGCAGTATTTTTCCTGAAGGGCCGTAGCGGTGGTGGCGGGATGAGCATCTTGGGGCCGAAAGAAGAACTGCAAGTGGTCAGCTTCGAACTGCAGAAGAATCAGGGCACCAGCTTGGTCTATGTCACCGGCAAGGTGAAGAACAACACGGATATCCAGCACACCTCTGTGCGGGTGGACTTCAAGCTGTTCGATGCCGCTGACAAACAGATCGGTAATGCCTCCGACTACATCATGATCTTGGAGCCCAAACAGGAATGGGATTTCAAAGCGCTGGTGGTGGAGCCGGAAGTTGCCCGGGTAGAAGTGGACAAAATCACTTCCTCCAAGTAACGCAGCCTCCCTCGCCGCCTTTATACTTGGCGCGCCGTCCCGGAGTGGCATAGTCGGTTCAATCAATTGAACCCGTAATCTTATGTCATCTCTGAATCGTCGCGAAATGCTCAAACGCACCAGTTTGGCCGCTTTGGGTCTCTCCTTGGCCAACTGGGACACCCTCTTAGCCGCACCGGCCAAAGGCCCCACTCGCAAAGTCCTTTTCTTCTCCAAGTCCTCCGGCTTCGAGCACTCCGTCATCAAGCGCAATGGCGGCAAACCCAGCTTCGCCGAGCAGGTCCTCGCCGAAATCGGACCGAAGTACAATATCGAGTTCACCTTCAGCAAAGATGGCAGCCTCTTCACGCCGAAGTATCTCGACCAGTTCGACGCCTTCTTCTTCTACACCACCGGCGACCTGACCACCGAAGGCACGGACAAGAACCCGCCCATGACGCCCGAGGGCAAGCAGGCGTTCATCGATGCTGTGAAGAAGGGCAAAGGCTTCATCGCCTCGCACAGTGGTTCCGACACGTTCCACACCCAGCCGGACCCGGCGGATAAATCTGCCCGCTACCAGACCAACGGTGACAAGTCTGATCCATACATCCTCATGCTCGGCGGCGAGTTCATCAAGCACGGCAAACAGCAAGTCGCCCCGATGCGCGTGGTGGACAAGAAATTCCCCGGCTTTGAGAAACTCGGTGATTCCTTCGCGATGAATGAGGAATGGTACTCGCTGAAAGAATTCCAGCCCAACCTGCATGTCTTGCTGGTGCAAGAGACCAAGGACATGCCGGACAATGAATACAAGCGCTCACCCTATCCGGCCACCTGGGCACGCATGTATGGCCAGGGCCGCGTCTTCTACACCTCCATGGGGCATCGCGAGGACGTGTGGACGAATGAGATCTTCCAGAACATCCTCATGGGCGGCATCTCCTGGGCCGTGCGCAATGTCGATGCGGACATCACCCCGAACCTGACCAAGGTGACGCCCAATCACGGCGACATCCCGCCGCAATCGACGCCGCCAGCCCCCAAAGCCAAGAAAACGGAGAAGAAAGATACCAAGAAGTAAACGGCTCTTCTCAAACTATTCAAACGAAACCCCGCTTCAACCGAAGCGGGGTTTTCTTTTCCCGATCAGCGAGTAAATCTCAGCGGCTTACTCCACCAACTCTTTGAGCAATACCCGTTTGATCCGCAATCGATTCAAGCCACCGATTTTGGAGTCGCCCGCACAGTAAGCCAACAGCACAGCATCCTCGGTGAAATGGATCGCTGTGTAGCAATACCATCCATCCGGATCTTCCTCAACGACCTTGTGACCTTTCCAAGTTTCTCCGCCATCATCCGAGAATGCGGCGATCAACGGCGTCCGTTTCCCTTTCAGATACGGGTATTTACCTGAGTGATCATTATAGATTGCCAGCAGCCTATCCGAACCGGGCAAGCGTTTGATGCTTGCCGGTGAGACTGGTGAAGCAAGCGCACTGGCCACCGGTGGCGTCCAAGTCTTGCCCTGGTCTTTAGAGCGAAAGGCAAACTGACTGCCGCCATCTGTCCGTGCCCAACTGAACAACGAACCATCCGCTACCTCCACCACACCCGGCTCCTGCAATCCACTGCGCGTCACTTGTGGCATCGCCCACCACGAATCCGCCTCGCGCCACGTCTTGCCTTCATCATCGGATAGCTGCCACATCGTGATGGCCCGGCTGTCGAACGACTTGCTCGTGGCCGGATCCGTTCCCTTGGTGCGATGAAATGCCAGCGGAGCGATCAAGCGTCCGCTCTTCAACTGGATCACCCGGTCGTTGTTCAGCACGAAATAACCGGGCGCACTGACCATCAGTATCGGTTCACCCCAGGACTTCGCCTCATCATCGGAGAAACGCACATAAGGACGGCAATCCAGCCAGTTGTTCTTGAGCAGATAGAATAGCGCGATGCGGCCGCTCTGCAACCGCAGCAGCGATACGCTCATCACATTCTCCCCGCCCGCATTATCCACCACCAGTTGCGGCTTATCACTCCACGTCCGGCCCGCGTCATCGGAGTAGATGGACACGATATGTGCCGGGCTGTTATCCCGCGCTCCGCCGTAGAACTGCGTATAAAAATAAAGAACCCGCCCGGATTTCAGCGTGACAAATGCGCCCTCAGAGCTGCGGGGATTTTCTTTGGTCGGCTCAATATTCAGCACAGTCTCACCCAGCACAGCAGCGTGTGCTTCGATCGGAAATAGCCCGAATGAGATGACCACGAACAAGATGGCGAGCAGCTTTTTCATGCGAGAGAATGGCATCATCATGTCACGCAGGGCCGGTCGATGCGAGCTTTTGCACGTCACAAAAAATGTCGTTTGCGCTTGATATACCGGCGTAAGTGATGAGCATAAAAACCTTATGCAGGTTCAAGTTGCCGCTCTCTGTGATTCCGCCGCCGATTACGGTGGCAAACTGTGCATGATCGGGGCCTTTGACACCATCGGTGTCCGCACCTTTCCGGCCACGCATCCGCATTGCTCCATCGCGTTGCGTATCGTGTTCCATGACCAGGATCAAGGGAAACATCAGCTCCGTGTGACGATGATCGATGACGACGGACGCAACCTGCTTCCACGTCTCGAACCCAACTTGGAAGTGCGCATGGCGGAAAACCTTTTCTTCGCCACCGTGAACATGGTCTTCAACCTGCAAGGCTTGAAGTTCGAGAAGCCGGGGCACTACTCCATCGACGTCAGCCTCGACGACAAGATCGTCGCCCGCGTCCCGCTCCAGATCGTGCAGATGCCCGCCCAAGGTCCGCAAGGCCAACAACCGATCTGACCTATATCTTTTTCGGCAAAAGAAAACCCCGCCAGTGATGGCGGGGTTTCTTTGTTTTAGAGTATCTGGCGTTGCTTACTTGCCGGGCACCTTGTTGATGGTGCCGTAGACTTCCTGACGGACGAGTTCGCCATCCGCCGAGTCCAGATTGTAACGCACGCGGTATTGCATCACCGGCTGCACATTCTCCAGCTCGAGGAACACCGTCTTGTTGCCGTTGGAGACCTTGACGGATTTGATCTTCACATCCTCGCCCTTGTAGGCGCTCTGGCCTTTGTCACCGAGGGTCTTAGTCGGGTCCTTCACGGAATACATCTTAGAGCCGTAGGTCTGGGCCCACAGGTAATTCCATTGATCCACGGCGTAGTTCTCGGGGTCTTTGGCCAGTTCCGCATCCAGCGGATTGGTGAACGTGATCTCGATGCCCGTGGACTTGATATGCAGATCCTTCGGCATGTTCACCGGCTTGCCGGTGTAACGCACGCGCTGCAAGGTGCCCTCACGCGCACCACTGGATTGCCACACGCGCAAACCAGCCAGATACAGTTGGCCATCGAACGGGCTGAAGCGTCCGCGCATGATGCCGGAATCGAAGTTAAGCGGGAACCGCACCGCCGCACCCTGCATCACACCGCCTGCATCTTCATACATCACCTTGAAGAGCGAGCACTTGCCGTAGGAGCTGTGCAACAGATCACCCTTGAACGGGCCCCACTTGTCACTCGTCACCCAGACCTGCCCACCGGAGGAATTATCCATCTGATGCGGCAGCCACAGCAGCGGCTTGTCGTAATCTTCCGGCGTCGGGGAACGGTGCGCGGTGAAGACGTGGCCATAGAAGCCGCCCTGCTCCACCCAGTTCACGCGCGAGCTGGGCACCCAATTGCCTTCATTGTCACTGCTGGTGATTTGGCCGTCCGGTCCCACGCTCATGCCGTTCGGCGCGCGATGACCGGTGGCCACGATGTCCAGCTTGGATCCATCCGCGCTCACGCGCATCAAGCAGCCGTGGTGCGGGATCTTGGCCTGACTCAGGTTGCCGCCCTTGATGAAGTAGAAGTTGCCCGCATTGTCCGTCTCTAGGTTCAGGCAGAACTCATGGTAATGCGCGCTGATGCTCACATCGTTGTTGAAGCTCTCGTAGTAGTCCGCCTCGCCGTCCTTGTTGTAATCATGGAAGCGGGTGATCTGGTCACGGCCCAGCACATACACCTCATCCTTCACGATCTTCAGACCCAAAGGCTGGAACAGGCCGGTCGCAAAACGCTTCCAAGTCAGCTTGCTCAGATCTTTGTCCACACCCGAGACGACCCATACATCGCCGCTCACCGAGCACACGGCGATCCGGCCGTCACTGAAGAAATCGAAACCACTGCAACGGATCCATGATTTCCAGGGATTATCCTCCGGGATGCTGATGGTATCCACCACGTAGGGGTCTGTGCTCTTGCTGACCTTACCCTCAGTGGTCACTGGAGTCGTCCAGCGCGCCGGGCCCGCTTTGGTCAGCGCTTTCACATCGGCCAGCTTGCCCGCAGCTTGCATGGCCGCTTGGGCAGCGCCCGCATTCGCCGTGGCACCGCTCCAGATGGCGACTTTAAAATTCGTCGCTTTGCCGGCTGGCAGGCGCAGTTGAATCCGGCCCTCCGGCGTCGCCTCGAATTTGCCTTTGGCATTACCGCTCAAGGTCGCGATCAACGTGCCCGCACCATTCGCCGTGGTGAGAGTGATCTTGTTGCCTTCTACCTTGGCCGCCGCCTTGGGGGCATCGAAGAGGAACAGCACGTTCTCATTCTTCGTGGCCTCCATGGCAAACGTCCGCGTGATGACCGTCTGGCCATTGCCGAATTCCGCCGAGGGATGCTCCAACACACCCGCACCATTCACGAGATAGGAAAGAACGACCTTGTCACCATTAAGATGCAGACCGCGCCACTTGAGCCAGTTATGCGGCATGGCACCGATGGGCTCGCCCTGGCCTTCATAACGCTCGCGTGGATCAACGAAGCTGCCCTTGGCATCCGCCCAACCCGGAATGCGCTGGGTGGCGAAAACGGTATTGCCGATGACTTCCGGGAAACCTTCCAAACCGTCGCGCTTGACCGGCAGCTTGATGAAGCCATCCGTCCACGCATAAGCCATACGCATCAATTGCGTATCAAAGGCGGCCGAAGCCTTGTTGTCAGGCGCAAGCTTGAGGGAGATCGTTTTGAGCGCGAGCATCTGCCCGCTCTGGGTCTTGCCATCTACCGGCTGGGTGATGAGGTAACCGGAGAAGAATGGCCCCACATCCATCAAATCCCACTTGGTAGTGGTGACGACTGGCTTGGCCGGTTTGGCGGCTGCTTTCTTCTCGTTGGCTTTGGGCGCATTCTGGGCCAGCACCGAAGTGGTGACCAAGGCTGCGCTCATGACGGCGGCGATAAACTGTCTGCGTTCCATGATTTCAGTAATTGGATTGGCCCCTAAGGTGTCAGTTTTTTGACCTGAGGCAAACCTGTTTTACTGAATTGGACTAATTCTTCCGCTAAAACATTCAGTCCTGTAAACTCCGCTCCGGTTTAACTGCTCCCCCATCTCACCGTGTTGGGACCATGTTATTTTGATGCCTACGGAACGATCTTCAGCACCCGATCATTGTAACTGTCCGTGATGTACAGTTCACCCGTCTTCGGATGCACCGTCACGCCATGGGGACGTGCCAGTTGCACTTTTTTCGGGTCACCACCCACACCAGCATTTCCTTTTATACCGGTGCCGGCGATACGTGTTATCATGCCATCTTTCGGTTGATAACGGCGCACGATGTGATTCTCTGCATCCGCGATGATGACGCTGTTATCCTTGTCCACACAGATGAACTTCGGGCCGCTCATCGTGGCTTCCAGCGCCGGACCACCATCGCCGGCGCTGCCCTTCATGCCGCTGGAGTTCACCACCGTGC
>JAURFH010000219.1 GCA_030834415.1 Verrucomicrobiota bacterium
GGCGCAACGGAAACATGACGGGGCGCTGGTGTCAATGGGTGGGGAACGGTTTCACCACAGATTCACACAGGCTAGAGACAAACGGGATGAAATCTGTCACTGTAATCACATGAGCCAGTATCAATCTTACAAGAACCTGCCGGTGCTGGCGGGGATCTGCTCGATGGCCGAGGCGCAGAAGACCGGGCTCTCAGTGGATGAATGCGTCCACCGGCTCAAACGGTTTCATTACGCCTTCAAACGGTTGCACCATATCTTCACTGCGCGGCTCACGGCGGAGCCGGTGTATGAGCTGAAGATGGCGTTCAGCTATCACTCGCATCTCTGCGCGGAACATGTGACGGCACTGCGCAAGCGCGTCAGCGAGATGCGAGAACCGCCCCTTGGACTGGATGTGGTGCCGGATAAGAGCCTCGAATTGTGCTACAACGAAATCCTTTGTGCGCCGACCACGGAAGAGCTGTTGCTCGGCATCTATGAAAAAGCGGTGCCTGCATTGAAGGCGGGATTGGAGCGGCATCTGTCGGATACGAACCCGTTGGTGGATCATCCTTCGGTGCGCGTGGTGAGGCATGCGCTGATGGAGCTAAACGATATCGCCGAGTATGGGGCGAAAGTAGTGGCGTGTTTGGTGACGGCGGAAGGGCGGGAAGCGGCGAAGGGCTGGTTGGCGTTACTGGATGATTGTCTCGCGGCGGCGGGTGAATTGGATGGAGCAACGGAAACGGTGACGAAGAATTTGCCGCTGCATCACTCGGCCAAGCCGTTTGCATACGATGGCTTTCCCAAGCGGGATGAGCGGTTCCCGGATCCTTACAACATGGGCGTGAATGCGGAGGTGTTCCTGTATGACGAGCAGTTCGCGCCGGACCCGAAAACGCTGATGATGTTCTATAAGCGGCTGCGCGAGATCGATGTACCGGAGATGATGGCGAGCATCATCACGGAGACGCCGGACAAGCCGTGGGGATATTACCAGGACATGACGCGGCAGCTCTGGGACGAGGCGCGTCATGCAATGATGGGCGAGGTCGGCTTCGCGAGCCTGAGCATACCGTGGCCGGAAAAGGTGATGGTGAACTTCACTTGGTCGATGGCGCTCAATACGCAGTTGAAACCCATCGAGCGACATGCGGTGCTGTATTACATCGAGCAAGGGCTAATGCCGAAGACGGGCAAACGCTTCGAATGGGAAGTCGGCATGGCGTCGCACAATCCGTTGGCGGGGTTGTTCCAGGATTACGACTGGGCAGATGAGGTGCTGCATGCGCGGGTGGGCCGCGATTGGTATGTCGGCCAGATCGGCGATCCGAAACAGGCGGTGCAGTATGGCGACGAATGCTGGTCCAAGGTAATGATGGGGTGGACCACTTGGCGGGATGAAGGACACACGCAGCACCGCAACTGGTGGCCGGGGCTATACACAGCGGCCTGTCAGACGTGGGGCATCGAGCCAGACCCGAAGGTGCTGAGCTATAATGTAAGCTATGAAAGCGTACGGGCGGACCTGAAGGATTTGAGTGCATCGGGGTAGTTCTTACCTGATTAATGCGTAACAGCCGGTAGGATTTCGTGCTGGATTAGTTGGGCCAGCTTTTCAATCCTAGGGCCACATGAAAGGCATCATCCTAGCCGGTGGCGCGGGGTCGCGGCTGTACCCGCTCACGCTTGTGGCGAGCAAGCAGTTGCAGCCCGTCTATGACAAGCCGATGGTCTATTATCCGTTGACCACGCTGGTCGAGAACGGCATCCGCGAGATTTGCCTCATCTCCACGCCGCAAGACCTGCCCCGCTTCAAGCAATTGCTGGGCGATGGCAGCCAGTGGGGCATCACCCTTGAATATCGGGAACAGCCTAAGCCAGAAGGCATTGCACAAGCCTTCCTCATCGCCGAATCGTTCATCGGGAATGACAGCGTGACGCTCATCTTGGGCGACAACATCTTCTACGGTGGTGACGTCTTCTCCAAGGCGTTCAGCGAGTTCAGCAGCGGGGCGGTCATCTTCGGCTATCACGTGAATGATCCCCGGCGGTATGGCGTGGTGGAATTTGACGCGGCGGGCAAAGCGATTTCCATTGAGGAAAAGCCGAAGGTGCCGAAGAGCAGCTATGCAGTGCCCGGCCTCTACATCTACGACAACCAGGTGGTGCCGTTGGTGAAGGCGCAGAAGCCATCGGCGCGCGGCGAACTGGAGATCACGGATCTGAACGTGGCGTATCTGAACCAGGGCAATATGCGAGTGTATGGACTGGCACGCGGGTTTGCGTGGCTGGATGCCGGCACGAGCAGCAGCCTGCATGAGGCTTCCTCCTACGTGCTGACCATCGAACGCCGCCAGGGGGTGAAGATCGGTTGCCCGGAAGAGGCAGCTTTCCGGCGCGGGTTCATCTCGCAAGAGCAGTTCACGGAACTCTGCACCCGCATCCCGCAGTGTGAGTATCGCGAGTATCTGGAGAGCGTAGTGGCCGAAGCGAAGCGGTTGAAATCAGGAGGCGTGTTGTGATTTTGGTATTAGGTGCGAGCGGGTATTTCGGCGAGGCATTTGTCCGGTTGTTGACGCAAAGCAAGAAACCGTTCAAGGCACTGTCCCGCCGCGAACTGGATTATTCCAAGTTCAACCTGCTGCTGAATTACCTGAAAGAGATGAAACCGGAACTGGTGGTGAATGCCGCCGGGTTCACAGGTCGCCCGAACGTGGATGCGTGTGAGACGCAACGGGCCGAGACGTTGCTCGGCTCGGTGGTGCTGGGGCAAACGGTAGCCTCGGCCTGCGAGATGACGGGTGTGACTTGGATGCAGCTCTCCTCCGGGTGTATCTATAATGGTGCCTTCGTGAAAGAGGGAGACACGTGGCGGTTGGAGACCGACCTGACGAAACCGGAGATCCGCGAGCTGGTAGAGACCAAGCCGGATATGGTGGCAGGCTTCAAGGAAACGGATGATCCGAACTTCTCCTTCCGGCGTCCGCCATGCAGTTTTTACAGCGGCAGCAAGGCGTTGGCGGAAGAGGTGCTCTCCCAATTCGGCAATGGCTACATCGTACGGCCACGCATCCCGTTTGATGAGCATGACAATGCGCGGAACTACCTGAGCAAAATCCAGCGTTACGCGAAGGTGTATGACAACGTGAACGCGGTGTCGCATCGCGGTGATTTTGCGTGGGCTTGCCTGGAGCTATGGCTCAAACGTGCGCCGTTCGGAACATACAACGTCACGAATCCGGGCTTTGTGACTACACGCCAGGTGGTGGCGAAGCTGCAGAAGGCTTTGAAGCTGGAGCGTGAATTCGAGTTCTTTGCCGGCGATGGGGATTTCTACAAAGTGGCCAAGGCACCGCGTTCGAATTGCCTGATGGATGTGAGCAAACTGCTCAGCACTGGCATCAAGATGCGCTCGGTGGATGAGGCCTTGGATGAAGCGCTGGCAAACTGGCGGCCGGAGAAGCAAGGTTAACCACAGAATACGCGGAATACACTGAAAAGCTAAAGGTAAGAGAAGCACATGCAAGGCTTCCATGCTCTGCGAGAGGACAATGGCTGCAATTAGTTTGGGACGAGGAGCACCTCGTCCCTACCAGATCTAGATATATGAACTTATTGGTGACAGGTGGAGCGGGTTTTATCGGGTCGAACGTGATCCGGCAGGTGATCAACCGGCCAGAGGTGACTAAATTGGTGAATCTGGATTGCCTCACCTATGCCGGGCATCTCGAAAACCTCAAAGAGTTCGAGACGCATTCCAAGTATGCCTTCGAGAAAGTAGATCTGCGGGATAAGGCCGCGGTGCTGGATGTGGTGAAGCGTCATGAGATCGCCTGTGTAATGCATCTCGCAGCGGAATCGCATGTGGACCGTTCCATCAGCGGTCCGGGGGATTTCATCCATACGAATGTGCTTGGCACATTCCATCTGCTGGAGGCATGTCGCGATGTGTGGGCGGGGAATTACACCGGCAAACGCTTCCATCATGTCTCCACGGATGAAGTGTATGGCAGTCTCGGAGCCACCGGTTATTTCCTCGAGACGACGCCTTACGCACCGAACTCCCCCTACTCCGCCAGCAAGGCTTCAAGTGATATGTTGGTGCGCGCCTATCATCACACGTATGGCATGCCGACGGTGATCACGAACTGCTCGAACAATTACGGGCCGTATCAGTTCCCTGAGAAGCTCATCCCGGTGGTCATCCAGAGCGTGCTCACGCGCAAGAGCATCCCGGTATATGGCGATGGCATGAATGTGCGCGACTGGCTTTACGTGGGCGATCACGCAGAAGCGCTCTGGCAGGTGCTCGCGAAAGGCCGGGAGGGCGAGACGTATAACATCGGCGGGCACAACGAGTGGGCGAACATAAATATCGTGAACGTCATCTGCGATCTGGTGGATGAGATGAAGCCCGAGCTGGGCGGCGACTCACGCAAGCTCATCACCTTCGTGAAAGACCGGGCGGGGCATGACCGCCGGTACGCCATCGATGCCACCAAGATCAAACAGGAGCTGGGCTGGGTGCCGGCGTACACTTTCGAACGCGGCATACGCGAGACCGTGCGGTGGTACTTGGATAACCAAGACTGGGTGGAGACGGTGAAGGGTAAATGACGAAATCCGAATGACGAAGGAATGAGCAATGCCCAATGCTCAAAGGAACTGAAACAGCGTTAAGATAGCCAACAGACCACTTAAAGGTCTTCGGTTTTGGTGAATGGGAGGCCGCGTTCGCCGTTGTAGAGTTTGCGGAGGCGCTCGTCGTCCGGGCCTTCTTTGCGGCGAATGATTTCAGGAGCCACCCGCATGCCGTTCAGGCGACGGGCACGACGGCCCTTCAGCCAGTCCTCGTAAGGCATGACCTCATTCATGGGAATCGTAGGGAAACCCGACTTTGAGAGTTTCGGCTTGTTCATGAATCAACTGTCTGACCTGCGGCCAGATTCCATACTCCTTTAGGTTAGCAACTCTTTTGACCTCGCGCCAGTCCAGTTCTATGTCTTGCAACAAAGCTGCAGTGGCCAGTTTTTTGGCACAGTCACGGGCAGGAGGATGTTCACCGGGGTAAACGGAAACCAAAACCCGCTCGACCAGAAGTTCCTCCACAGGATTCATGCGGACCTCGCCGTAAGGACCTTGGATACGACGAATCTGAGTGTGAGCGAGATTCTCCAACTCACCAAGGATGTCCACAAACACGCCCGCCACCTGCCAGCTTCTAGGGCCACCGCTGGCACCGAGCTTGCCCATGATCTCCTGACGCTGACGAGCAGATAAAGTGGACGGGGCGAGCAGGCACATATCGAGATCGCCCGAGGTGTAGGCACCTTCGGTATAGAACTCGATGGCGGAGTCACCTACGACCACAAGTTCCACCTGGTGATCGAGAAAGACGGTGGAACAAAGACTGGCGAGCTTCAGATGCTTGAGCGTGGGGTCTTTCTCTTCACTGATATCTAACAGCGCCTTTTGAATAGCCTCATGTGTCATACCGATTGAGATCGAGTATTATCGAGTAAATTTGAGAAAGCGAGATGGATGTGCTTTGGAGAATTCGCCCGGCAAGAAGGGGCATTATGGTGGAGTCGCGGCTGGCCATGGCGCGGTTGTTGGAGTATCTCTCTGCCATATGAGTCAGGAATATTGGGATGAGCTTTACAAGAAGAATGAAACACCTTGGGAAAAGGGTGAAGCATCGCCGGGGTTGGTGGATTTCTTGACGGCGCATCCGGAGCTGCCCCGGGGAACAGTGCTGGTGCCGGGTTGTGGCACAGGGCATGACGCGCGGGTGTGGGCCAAGTTCGGGTTCACAGTGACAGGGTACGACATCGCCCCGAGCGCGGTGGCGCTCGCGAAGGAAAAGACGGCGGCTGCCGCCTTTCTTACGGCAGATTTCAAGCTGGGCGATTTCTTGCGGGATGAACCGCCGCAACTCTTCGACTATATCTTTGAGCATACTTGCTTCTGCGCCATCCAACCGGGCGAGCGCAAACTGTATGTGGCAGCGGTGCAACGGTGGCTGAAGCCGGGCGGGAATTACCTGGCAGTGAACTATCTGATTCCGGACACAGATGGGCCGCCGTTCGGCACGACGCGGGAGGAGATAGTGGAGCGGTTCTCGCCGGTGCTTACCTTGGTGGAAGATTGGGTGCCGCGGTCCTACGAAAACCGGACGGGTCTGGAGCGGATGTTCTGGTGGAGGAAGGGGTAACCGCAGAATAGGCTGAAGACACAGAAAAGGGACGGGAGAGCGGGAATTGAGGAGTGCAGTCAAATTTCGTGATTTTAGCGTAATATTTTTTCGGATTTCCTTGGATTTAGAGGGGATTTTCTATTTAACCTATTCATTTTCAGCCAGTTAGGATAAATAGAAATATTTTCATGCAGGGGGGACCATGGACAGCGGATGTCCTAGGTCCCCCTTTAAGCTGGTGGCATGAAAAATAAAAATATTGAGCTGCTGACGAGTCAGGAAGGCGAACCGATGTGGGTCACTTTGGTGGGATGCGGAGCGGGATTTATCCTGTTGCTGCTGGTGCTGGCGCTATGATGGATCGGGCCATGAACAAAGTGGTGTCACGGGAGGAAATGGAGTGAATTTTGCGATTGAGAGCCTATGCGCTTGCGCGAGCGGTTCAGAACCGC
>JAURFH010000220.1 GCA_030834415.1 Verrucomicrobiota bacterium
ACCGAAATAAAGCAAGGTGCTTCGCCCTTGGGCTTCCAAGCGCAGCCGGTGCCGCAGAAACTGCTCGCGTTGCCGACTCTGGGCCCGCGCCAGTTCCTGGGCTTCTGTGGGCACCGTGACTACGGCCACAGCCTTCCGGTTCCCGTCGCTGTATTGGGCCAGATGCAGCACCATGGCCAAGGCCTCGGTCTTGTCCGTCTTCACCCGGCGTCCGTGCTGGTCCCAGTCTTGTGGTCGGATGACGACATTGCAGATGCCCAGTTGAACGAGCTCACGGTGAAGCTTGTAACCGAAAGGACCGGCCTCATAACAACTGTGCACTTCGTCCGCCAGCTCCAGTTGTCTGCGCGCCCATTCCAGAAAGGCCTTGGGTGTGAACTTCTGTGCCGGTTGTGGCGTCGCGTTATCAAACTGGCGTACGACGCGGTAACTGTCCGCATGCACATCAATCCCCAGTTTCAGGCGCTTGGCCTTGACGGGCGTTTGTGGTGCACTTGGTTTGGCGTGGGTGTTGGTGGTATTGGTTTTCATACATCCATCGGTGTAGCGCTGTTTCGCTCACCGGCCAATACCCATGCCATCTACCTGCAAACGCCCCGCTGGGGCTTGTTGAAAACTCAACCCGGAGGCCACGCAAGTGGTCGCCCACCGAGGATATGACAGTGCAGATGCGGCACCGTCTCTCCACCATCACGGCCATTGTTGATGACTAGTCGGAATCCAGTCTCCGCCAGCCCGGCGAGCTTGGCCACCTCTGCCGCCTTCAGCAAAATATATCCCAGCAACTGCTGGTCGTCAGCCTGTGCCTGACCGATGCGCTGGATGGGCTTGCGCGGCACGATGAGGATGTGCGTGGGCGCTTGTGGATTGATGTCACGGAAAGCCACCACCTTGTCATCTTCATAGACGATGCTCGCCGGGATCTCGCGCGCGGCGATCTTCTCAAAAAGTGTCTTGCTCATGACCTAACTAAAGCCCGAAACCGGCCAAAACGCCAGCCGCTTCCGCATTTGCTTTTATCAAACATTTGCTACACTCCGCGCATGACCCAGAGACTGTCGATTGGCTTCGCCCTCGCACTGCTGACCGCAGCGACGCTTCGCGCCGATGATTGGCCGCAGTGGCTCGGTCCGCAACGCGATGGCGTGTGGCGCGAGCAGGGCATCGTGGATGCTTTCCCCAAGGACGGCCCCAAGTATCGCTGGCGCAAACCTCTGGGTGGCGGCTATTCCGGTCCGGCCGTAGCGAAGGGCCGGGTATATGTGACCGATCGCCAGTTGGCCAGCGGTGCTGCCAATCCCAACGACCCCTTCCAACGCGGCAAGATCCCCGGCACCGAGCGCGTAGTCTGTCTGGATGAGAAGACCGGCGAGACGCTCTGGGTGCATGAGTATCCGTGCGATTACACCGTCAGTTATGCAGCAGGTCCGCGCGCGACTCCCACCGTCGATGACGGGCGCGTGTACACGGTAGGCGTAGAGGGAAACCTGTTCTGTCTGGATGCCGCGAAAGGCACGGTGCTGTGGTCCAAGGATTTTAAGACGGACTATCACGCCAAGACCCAGACTTGGGGCTTTGCCTCGCCCGTGTTGATCGATGGCGAACGCGCGATCTGTATCACTGGCGGAACGGAAGCATCTGCTGTGGCCTTCGACAAAAAGACCGGCAAGGAACTCTGGCGCGCCGTCCCCGCCAAGGAAGCCGGTTACGCGCCACCGATGATCTACACGCTGGCCGGGGTGCGCCAGCTCATCATCTGGACCGGCAACGGTATCACTGCACTCAAACCGGAATCTGGCGAAGTGCTCTGGATCCATCCTTGGCAACTGCGCTTCGCCCTCGCCGTCCCCACGCCGCGCAAGGTCGGCGAGGACCAGTTATTCTTCACATCATTTTACAACGGCTCGCTGATGCTCAAGGTTTCGCCGGAGAACAAGACGCCGGAGATTCTCTGGCAAAGCACCAAGGTGAGCGAGAAGGACACGGACAAGCTGAACAGCATCATACCCTCCCCGGTCATCGCAGATGATGTCATCTACGGGGTGTGCAGTTACAGCGAACTGCGCGCGCTGAAAGTAAGTAGCGGCGAGCGCATCTGGGAAACACGTCAGCCGACCACCAACGGCAAGAACCTGCGTTGGGGCAATGCTTTCCTGATCCCGCAAGGCGACCGCTACTTCCTCTTCAACGAAGCGGGCGAACTCATCCTCGCGAAGCTCTCGCCGAAAGGCTATGAGGAACTCGACCGCATGAAGCTCTTGGAGCCGACGAACAAGGATGCGCGCACGCGCAATGTGGTCTGGGTGCATCCGGCCTTTGCCAATGGCCATGTGCTCGTGCGGAATGACAAAGAGATCGTCTCCGTCGATCTGCGGGCCAAGCCTTAGCCTCTCATTTACCGGCACTGACCGGCTCCGCGCGCAGTTGTTGCAAGTAGGCGACAAGCTGCCACCGCTGTTCTTCCGTCAGCGATTCAGCAAATGACGGCATGGGCGTTCCCGCAATACCTTGAGTCATCACCCGAAACCAGTCCGCCGATTCCTGACCTTGCCGTAGATGCTCCGCCCGCAGATTACCGGGCTTGATCGGCAGGTTCCAAAGATCCACCAATTGAGCGGCATTCGGCCCATCACCTTCACCCTTGGTCCCGTGGCAGGGCACACAGGTGATGGCGAAAAGCTCGGCCCCTTTCGCTTGTTGCGCTTTCAATTTATCCCCGTCATCCATCCAGTCTGGCGAACTCGGCCGGGGCAAAGGGGCGGCATAGTTCTTGGCATTGTTCCAGCGTGGCGAGAAAAACTTGATATACTCCACGACGGCCCGCCGGTCCTTCTCCGGCAATTGCGCAAAGATGGGCATCGCCGTGCCGGTGATCCCATTGCTGACTGTGCGGAAAAGGTCTTCCGTGGTCGGGAGAGCATCTCCGCCCGTGGACTTATATTTGAAAATACCCGAGCGGAAATCGCGCGGCCGGATATCCAGCGTCAGCCCCATCTGCCCACGCCCATCACCGCGCTCGCCATGGCAGACCACGCAGTTCTTCTCATACACATATTTGCCCTGGGCAAACAGCGCATAGTCCGGCAGCTCAGCCTTCACCTTGCCGGGCTTTTCCGCCGCTTGCAGACACGGCCAAGCCCCTGTCAGAGCAAGGCAAGCCATAAAGATGTATTTCAAATACCGCTTCAAGTGATTGGCAAAATAACCGACCAGCCAAGGTAGGCCATCCAAAAATTGCCACAGCCTGAGACAGCCTTGCTCCTTGGCCTAAATAGCTGCTCCAAG
This sequence comes from Verrucomicrobiota bacterium, assembly GCA_030834415.1. Taxonomy (GTDB): domain Bacteria; phylum Verrucomicrobiota; class Verrucomicrobiia; order Limisphaerales; family JAEYXS01; genus JAEYXS01. Next base: position 3,286 of record JAURFH010000220.1, read on the forward strand.
GGTTGTGGCTACCCGCAATTTTCCCCTTTACCCAAACCGAAGTTTTCATGGCATAGTGCGCTGGCCATGTTTGCGCTGGGCACATTGTCGTTGAAGTCGAATCTCTTTCTGTCGCCGCTGGCGGGTTATACGAACCTGCCGTTCCGGCTGACGGTCAGGGAAGTCGGCGGCATTGACCTGGCCACGACCGACCTCGTCAACGCGCGTTCCCTGCTGGAGAAGAATCACAAGGCCTACAAACTCATCGAGAGTTCCCCGGAAGACCGGCCGCTGGCGGTGCAACTCTTCGGCAGCGTTCCGGAGGAGATGCGAGATGCCTCCGTCTATCTCGAGTCCATCGGGGTCGCCTCGGTGGATATCAACATGGGTTGCCCGGTCCGCAAAGTCACCCGCGTGGGTGGCGGATCGGCGATGATGACGGAACTGGAAAAGACCGCCGCGCTGGTGAAGGGCATGGTCGATGCCGTGAAGATTCCCGTCACCGCCAAGATGCGTCTCGGCTGGGATGACGAGAACATCACCGCTCCCGATCTGGTCCGCGCTTTGGAAGACGTGGGCGTGGCGGCGATCTTCATCCATGGCCGCACCCGCGAGCAGGGCTTCAGCGGCACCGTGAATCTCGCGGGCATCCGCAGGGTCGTGCAGGCTGCGAAACGCATCCCGGTCATCGGCAATGGCGATGTGACCACGCCGCAAGCCGCGAAGATGATGATCGATGAGACCGGTTGCGCCGGTGTAAGCGTGGGCCGCGGCGCTTTCTACAATCCTTGGATTTTTGCGCACACGAAACACTATCTCGAAACGGGTGTGTTACTGCCGGAACCGACGTTTGATGAGCGCATCAACGTTATGTCGCGTCATCTGGACCGGATGATCGAGGTCTTCGGTGAGGAACACGGCTGTCGCATGTTCCGCAAGGTCGCCCCGTGGTACAGCAAACGGTTCGGTCCCGTGCATGTCTTCAACAAGCGCGTGGTGCTGCTCTCCTCCCGGGCGCAGTACTTCGAGATCCTCGACGAGTATCGCAAGTGGCGCGCGCAGTTCCTGGATGAGAACGGCCAACTCAAGCCGCAATACCAGCTTGCACCAATGGTGCCCACCTTCATGCAAGAAAAGGAACCGGGCGTAGCGCAACGTCAGGCCATCCCCGTGCCCAAGGGCCCGGTGGAAGTGTGGTGAGGTTTCACGAAAACTTCGGAAACAGGTCCACCTTCGGCCACTGACTCACTTTCGCTGCCGCCTTGTGCATCGCGCCATCGATAGCTCCATCGGAGAGCTTCTTATCCTTCGAACGTTGGTTGAACAGCACGGCCCAGTCCAATCCATCCCAGCGGCGCACCAATAGCGTGCTGGTTCCCGGCAGGCTGCCGCTGTGCCAGGTGTTCGCCCGGCCTTCACGACCCACCGGACGCACCTGCCAGCCAAGTCCGTAGTAAACATCCTTCAGCTTGCCTTCCGGGGTGCGGGAAACCGGTGCGGCCGGAGGGCTGAACATCTCGCGGATCGACTCCGGCTTCAGCACCGGACACTTGGCCGGGATATCGAAGCTAGAAGCAAAACGCACCAAATCCACTGCCGAGGCGATCCACGCGCCGTGCGAATCCATCGCCTCCAGGTAAAAGCCACCGTAGGGCCACAGCACCCGTTCCTTTTCCGAGGGGAACACCGAACCGGTCATGGCGTCATCCACCATGTAATACTTCACTTCGCCCTCAGCCTGCTGGCTCGCCATGCTTCGCCCGATCCGCATGCGGGTGATGCCCATGGGCGCCAGCACCGCTTTCTTCATATACGTCTCATAGTCCTGCCCGGTGACTTTCTCAATGATGCGGCCCAAGATGCAGTAGCCGAAGTTCGAGTAGGCGTAGCGTTCGCCGGGAGCGGCATCGAGCTTCTTCGTGAGCATGTAACGGATGACATCCACCGCTTTCGCCGGTGCCTCGACTTGCAAGGCCGTGGCGATGGTGCCCGGGCGGAACATCGGATCAAACGAGATATCGCGATCCCAGCCGCCGGTGTGATGCAGCAGATGACGAACCGTGATGTCATTCCAGCGCGTGTCTGACGGCTTCTCTGCCAGTTGCAATATCTCCAAGGCATTGTCATCCAGCTTGAGTTTGCCATCCTCCACCAGTTTCAAGATACCCACTGCGGTGAATGGCTTGGAGATACTGGCGATGCGAAACAGTGAATCGGCCTGCGCGGGCAGATTCTTTTCCCGATCGGCGAAGCCGTAGCCGCGCGCATAGACGAGCTTGCGGTCCTTCACAATGGCCACGGATGCGCCCGGCACATTGCGCGCCTTCATGAAGTCCTCGATCTCGTCATCGAACGGTTTCAAGGCGTGATACTTTTCGTCCGCTGCCTGAGTCAGCAGCGTGGTACCAGCTCCAGCTGCCACACCGGCCATGGCAAGGCCTTGAAGGAATTGACGACGGCTCGGGGTTTTCACAAACGCGATGATAGCCGATCCGCACCAGCTGCCAAGTGATGTGTTTGCGACGTGAAGGAGCGCGGCATTTATGCCGCTTCAACTCACAACAAGACTGTCGGTCATAAAATATCCTTCAGCTTTCGCCAAATACGGACGCTGAAGCGGCTTAAAAGCCGCGCTCCGTATAAAGCGCGTGCGCGTTGACATTGCGGGAGGTGCGGGAGTTAATGCACTTATTGAAGTAATGAAGATCTGGGATGCACATTGTCATCTCTCCACACCCGGTCGGACAGTCGATGAACGCATGTCCCGGCTCATGGAAGTGGCGGACCGCATGGGGATCGATCGCGTGGTGCTGTCCATGGGGCTACCACCACTGATCACCAATCCCACCCCCGACCAGCTTCGTCAGAAGAATGATGAGACGATGGCCGCCCTGCTTCACTGGCATCATCGCGCTTTCGGCCTCTGCTATGTGAGCGGCGAGCATGTGGAGGCGAGCCTGCAGGAGATCGATCGCTGTGTGGCCAAGGGCTCACTGGTCGGAATCAAACTCTGGGTGGCCAAGCGCTGCAACTCACCTGAGGTGGAAACACTGGTGAAGCGTGTGCATGAATTGCGGGGGCTCATCGTACAACACGCGTGGCACAAGACCGGCGGCAATCCACCGGGTGAATCCACCCCGGAAGACATGTCGGAATTGGCCGCGCGCGTGCCGGAGATTCCACTCGTCTGCTATCACACTGGCGGGAATTGGGAGGGAGGCATCCGCGCCTTGCGTCCTTACAAGAATGTTTACGCGGAGATCGCCGGCTCGAATCCCACCGCTGGTTTTGTGGAGATGGCCGTGCGCGAACTTGGCGCAGAACGCATCGTATATGGCAGCGATGCCGCCGGACGGAGTTTTG
>JAURFH010000221.1 GCA_030834415.1 Verrucomicrobiota bacterium
TAAATGTGGATGTCACTAAAGAGAGGGAATTGTTCGCCACCAAGGATTGCTCCTAGCTGTTGATGGTGATCTCCAATGCCCTGGCCAAGTCTTGGATCTTATAGGGCTTGGAGAGCACCCCGGCGAAGCCGTTCTCACGATGGTTGGCCATGATGGGGTCGTTGGAATACCCGCTGGAAACGATCGCCTTGGCCTTGGGGTCAAGCTCCTGGATGAGCCGCAGAGCTTCTTTGCCGCCCATTCCACCCGGGATGGTCAGGTCCATGATGGAGACGTCAAAACGTTTCCCTTCAGACATGGCATCTCGGTAACGGTTGACGGCTTCATTGCCATTGGCGGTCGTTTCCACCTCGTAACCGATGGCCTCGATCATGGATTTGAGCAGATCCCGGATGCGGTCATCATCATCCATCACTAGTACGCGGCCCTGGCATTTGTTCAGTGGAGTCAGCTCCACCCGGCTCTTTTGCACCTGTTTATCGGAAGCCGGCAGATAGATTTTGAAAGTCGTGCCTTCACCTAAAGTGGATTGCACGGTCATCAGGCCGTTGTGGTTCCGCACAATGGAGTAAGAAGTCGCCAGTCCCAAACCCGTGCCAGAAGATTTGGTCGTGAAATACGGGTCAAAAATCTTGGGTAAAACTTCAGCGGGGATGCCGACGCCATCATCTTGCACCGAGACCATCACATAGCGACCGGCGGGCAGGGGAATGCCGGAATTCTCATCAAGCGCGACATTTTGACTGGTCACTTTTATACGCCCGCCCTTGGGCATGGCTTGGACGGCGTTGATGACCAGATTATCCATCACCTGGCTGATCTGTCCTTCGTCCACTTCGACCGGCCAGAGTTCCGTTTCCAGATCGAACAGGCATTGCACCTTGGAACCATGTAGCACGAAACCGGTCGTATCCTTGATCAGATCGGTGATGGAGGCGGTCTGTTTGATCGGGGCACCGCCTTTGGCAAAAGTGAGCAACTGCAATGTAAGATCACGGGCGCGCAAGCTGGCCCTTTCTGCTTCATCCAGGCGGGTTTGGGAAGTGCTGCTGGCTGGTATCTGCACCTTGGCGATGGAGATGTTGCCGATGATGACGGTCAGGATGTTGTTAAAGTCATGGGCGATACCGCCAGCCAGAATGCCCAGAGATTCCAGTTTGCTGGTCCGCAGCAATTCCTCAGCGGTGCGCGCTTCATCGGTGACATCACGAAAGACCAGGACGCTGCCTAGAAGATGGCTATCGCCGCCATAGATGGGGCTACAGGAAAAAGAGATGCGCCGCTCAACCGGCACGCCTACCAGCATGGACTGCTGGCTGTGCAACTCCACCTGACCATTGGATCGCAACACCTTGGTCACGGGATTCTCCAGTGGTTCACCGGATTTCAGATGCTGCAGCTTAAGCCAGCGGGAGAGGGGTTGGCCGATTGCATCAGATTGATGACAGCCGAGCATGTGTTCCGCCACCCGGTTGATGAGGACGATGTTTTCCGCCGTGTCCGTGGCAATCACACCTTCGCCGATGGACCGCATGGTGACGGAAAGCAGCTCCTTTTCTTCCTCTAATGCATCGGCCACATGGCGCTGCTCAGTGACATCCATGGCCAGGGTGATGACGCTGATGACCTTGCCATCACGATCCATGACCGGAGTGTTATACCAGTCGCAAACGATGGTCCGTCCGTCCTTGGTGCAGTTTTTATTTGTGCTTCTATGACCAAAGCGATTGGCCACCAACAGGGCCTGCCAGACTTCGTTCACATGGCGGCGGGAGGATTCGGGTACAATCAATTCCGCAGCATGCTTCCCGAGGGCTTCTTGGGCAGTGTAACCAAAAGTCTTTTCTGCGCCAGGATTCCAGTCCAAGGCATGAAAATTTAAATCCCATTCTATCACAGCCAGCGGCGTCTGTTCAAAATGCAGTTTGAGTTTTTGCTCCGATTTATGGCGGGCTTCTTCCGATTTCTTGCGGTCGGTTATATCCATCATGGAACCGATCATGCGGGTCACTTCTCCCTTATCATCGCGGAGGATGTAGCCGCGGTCGATCACGGTGGCGTATTCGCCGTCTCCCCGGCGGAAACGATATTCATCAGCCCAAAATTCGCCGCCTTTTTTTAACGCAGACTCCAAGCCTCGGACGACTCTCACCCGATCTAGCGGATGCACTTTCTCTTCCCACCAGGTCAATGTGGGTTCGATCTTGTCCGGTCCGTAGCTGAAACTCAGCGACATGGCTTCATTCCATGTGATCCGGTCTTTGGCCACATCCCAGTCATAGATGATGTCGTTAGTGGCCCGGTTGACTAGGCGGAAGCGTTCCTCACTTTCTGTGAGATTTCCGGAAAGTGTTTCTGCTAGGGCCCGGGCACGTGCCTGACTCCAAGTGATCCCAAACAAGGCGGCAGTGATAAGCAGTCCGCCCACAAGACTGAGCTTGGGCAGGTAGCTGCCGGAACTTTCGAAGAAGGCTGGATCGGCCTCCACTCTCATTTGCCAAGCATGTCCGGCAAAGGCCAGCTTTCGTTGCATGACGAACTCGTCATCTCTAGCCGGTGTTCCTGAGGGAATAGAGGTATATAGCAGGGTTGCTGGTCCATCTTCCGTTTTTTCCGTGATGGTGAAATGGAGCAGATCACGCCGTGCGTTCTCGAAGAGTACGGAGATTAGGCGTTTCATCCCCATGAAGCCGACGGCAAAGCCTTCTAGTTGCTCGGGTCTATCTTGCTCGTCGTATCTATAAATTGGCAGCACCATCAGGATGCAGGACTGGTCAGTTTTTCCTTCGTCCAGTGTCAATTGAACCGGGAAACTGGCCTCGGGACGGTTTGATCGCAGGGACAATTCAATGGCGCTTTTCACCTCCGGTATCGCGGCAAGATCCAGTGGCTGTTCACGGATGGGGTAAGTGCTATCCGGTGCCAGCAGGACGACAGGCAAGTTGGTGCCGGTCTGGTTTTCAGGCAGTTTATAGGTGCTGGCACCTAGCTCCTGTGTGCTTTTTTCAAAGGCGGCTTTTTCTCCGGAGGTGACGAGTTTGGCGAAACCGATGGCGTTGTAGGCCGGAAACCGGGAGCCCAAATCCAGATTACTGGTATAGCGTGCCCATTCCACCGGCTCTACCTGGTGGCTGGCTGCAAAAAAACTGCGGGTCTCCCTCAGAGCGGGAAGATGCTGGCGGGCGCGGCGTTCGATTTCCTGATGGCTTTCCCGGACGAGTTCATGAAAACGGGCGGCGTCGTGCTGATGTACCGTTTCTTTTACGCGACCCCAGATGATGAGAGCAGGCGCGAGGGCGATGACCAGCACTACATAGGCGGCCCAGAATTGTCTGAGATGATTCCCCAAGATAGACTTCCTAGCAGGCGACATAGTGGCCTAAAGCGGACTCAGGATAGAATAATTATTCGTCATGGCAAATGGTTTCCAGATTGCATTCGCCGGTCAGGCAGCTTTTTCTGAACACATCTTCCGTGGGATTGTCTCTGGGGAGTAAGGTATTTGATAAAAAAGCATGAGTACAGGAATCAACGCGATCAACGCCGCGGTGCAGGAAGCCTCGGCATTCGTCCCCGGTTTGCTGGGAGAAATCAACCGGGTGGTAGTGGGGCAGAAGTATCTGGTGGAGCGGTTGGTCATCGGTTTATTGGCCAATGGCCATGTATTGCTCGAAGGTGTGCCGGGACTGGCCAAGACGTTGTCCGTCAAGACGCTGGCCAATTCGTTAGATGTCCGGTTTGCGCGGCTGCAGTTCACGCCAGATATGCTGCCAGCCGATGTCATCGGCACACAAATATTCAATCCTCAGTCTGGTGCATTCACGACGCGTCAAGGTCCGGTTTTTGCAAATATTGTGCTCGCTGACGAAATCAACCGCGCTCCGGCCAAGGTGCAAAGTGCATTGCTTGAGGCGATGCAGGAGCGCCAAGTGACCATCGGTGACAAGACCTACGCATTGGAGGAGCCATTCTTGGTGCTGGCCACGCAGAACCCCATCGAGCAGGAGGGAACGTATCCGCTGCCCGAAGCCCAGGTGGACCGGTTCATGTTGAAACTGAAGATCGGCTATCCTTCCCGTGATGAAGAGCGTCAGATCTTGGATCTCATGGCCCGCACGTCCGGATTGCCGCATGCCCAGGCCGTGGTGAGCCCGAAACAGATCCTGGATGCCCGGCAGGTCATCAATGACATCTACATCGATGACAAGGTGAAGGACTACATCGTGGATCTCGTCTGCGCCACGCGCGATCCCCGGAATTACAAGATCAACCTCGATGGTATGATCCAGTTGGGTGCCTCTCCTCGTGCGACCATCGCTTTGACGCTGGCGGCCAAAGCCCACGCCTTCTTGAAAGGACGCGGTTACGTGACTCCGCAAGACGTGAAGACCATCGCTATGGATGTGTTGCGTCACCGCGTTACCGTCACTTACGAGGCCGAAGCGGAAGATAAGACCAGTGAGACGATTGTGCAGAAGTTGTTGGATGAGTTGCCGGTGCCATGATTCCAAGTGCGAGAGGTGAGGTGCGAAGTGCGACACAAACAGAGTTCTTCCCACATCATCAGTCTTTGCCCATGATATGATTCCCCGCGAGATACTGAAGAAAGTCCGTCAGATCGAGTTGCGCACCAGCCGCCTCGTGAGCGAGTCGCTGTCTGGCCAGTATCATAGCGTCTTCAAGGGGCAGGGGATGGACTTTGATGAGGTGCGCGAGTATCAACCCGGCGATGAGGTGCGGTCCATCGATTGGAATGTCACCGCCCGGATGAATCATCCTTTCGTGAAGAAGTTCGTGGAGGAACGCGAGCTGACGGTGATCCTGCTGGTGGATGTCAGTGCTTCCGGTTGGTTCGGCTCGGGTGGTCAATCCAAGCGTGATCTGGCCGCTGAGATCGCATCGGTGCTCGCCTTTTCCGCCATCCGTAATCAAGACAAAGTCGGGGTTTTGCTATTTAGCGATGTGGTGGAGAAATACATCCCGCCACGCAAAGGGCGGCGTCACGTCTTGCGCGTCATCCGTGAAGTGCTGTGTTTCGAGCCGCAGTCGCGCGGGACAGATTTGCGCAATGCGATCGACTTCTTGAACCGCGTGGTGAGCCGTCACGCCATCGTGGTATTGGTCTCAGATTTTTTGGAACAGAACCGCACGGGAGATTCCCGGCCAAGGGCGGAGCGCAAATTGTCCGCGCTAGCCACTTCGGCCATTCGTCAGGCCAATCGCCGGCATGATGTGGTGGCGGTGCAGATCACGGACCGGCACGAGATGGAATTGCCCAAGGTGGGCCGCCTGACTTTGCGTGATGCCGAGTCTGGTGAGGTGATGGAAGTGAACACGAATGATGAGGGATTCCGCCGCCGTTTTCGCGAACGGCAGGAAGGGGAGTTGGTCGAGCTCTCGAGATTCTTCCGCACGCTGGGCGTCGATACCATCCGCGTGTGCACGGATGAGGCCTATGGAGCGGCTCTGGCCACCTTCTTTCAAACCCGCGAGAAACGGCGTCGTCACGGATGATCAAGAATACTGGAGCAGTCGTTGTCCCGCATCCGGGTTCCGCCACGAATGACGCGTTGGCGGACATCCGGGACATCCGTCCACTGGTGGATGTGCCGTTGGGCTGGGAATGGCTGACGTGGACAGTCACGACGCTGATCGGGGTCTTCATCCTCCGCAAGCTCTGGCTGCTTTGGCAGAACCGTCCGCCTGCTTCGGAGCGCGGGCCACGTGTTTCTCCCGAACAGAAAGCGCATCAGCAACTGGATGCCGCGTTGCGTCTCTTACAAGAACCCAAGCTCTTTTGTTCCACCGTATCGGATGCCGTCCGCATATACTTGGAAGACCGTTTTGCGTTCCGTGCTCCCGAACGGACGACGGATGAGTTCCTGCTGGAATTGCAGCAAAGCCATCGGCTGAACGAGGGACAGAAGAAATCGCTCGCTGGTTTTCTGGAGCAGTGTGACCTCGTGAAGTTCGCACGCTTTGAACCCGCTGAGACGGAGCTGAAGCAGCTGCACTCGGTGGCGCATCAATTAGTGGATGAAACCCGGCCCCAAACCCTGGCTGAATCATTGGCGCCGACCATGGAGCCGGACCAAGCGGCCAAACATCGAGAAGCGGCGATGGCAGAAGCCCAACGTCTGGACGGGTTGTTCGTCAGGTTTTTGATTTTGGCGATAGTGATATTTGGGGTCGGGCTGCAAATGTTTGCATGGAGCGATGTAGCATTTGCCAGTGAACCAATGATTAGCCAAAAGGGGATCGGCTGGCATACGTTCCGATACATGGGTGAAGCGCTCTGGTCCAAGCCCGTGGCGGTGGCGCTGATGGTGTTGGGTGTCGTTTATTTTATTGAAGCGACACTGTGCAAGGCGAGGAGGCCGAGGATATGAGGTTTGCCCAGCCTTGGTTTTTGTTGCTGTTGCTTGCGATGCCTTTGCTGGCGTGGTGGCGGGCGCGTCGTAGTGGGCGCGCGGCGTTTACTTTTTCCTCTCTCGGAGTGGTCCGCGAAGTTCACGGTGCCCGGCGTGATTGGGGTAAGATAATATTAGTCGCGCTGAGGTGGTTTTCATTGGTTCTCTTCATCGTGGCGTTGGCGCGGCCGCAATGGACGGAAGGGGAGTCGCAT
>JAURFH010000222.1 GCA_030834415.1 Verrucomicrobiota bacterium
AAGTGGAGTGGCGAGTGACTGGGCGGAATTCCGCGGGTCGGCCTTTGGTCATGCGGAAGCCAAGGCTCTCCCGCTCAAATGGAGCGCCACGGAGAATGTGAAGTGGAAGGTGGAACTCCCCGGCAAAGGCTGGTCCTCACCCGCGTTGTATCAGGACCGGCTGTATCTGACCTCGGCGATCTTGGGTGAAACCGGCGGTATGTCCTTGCACGCGCTGTGTGTGGATGCCAAGAGCGGCAAGCTCATCTGGGACAAAGAGGTGTTCCGTCCGGAAAGCTCGCCCAATATCCACAAGAAGAACAGCCATGCAAGCCCGACACCTTATGTGGAGAAAGACCGGGTGTATGTCCACTTCGGGCACCAAGGCACGGCCTGCCTGGACTTGAAGGGGAAGGTTCTTTGGAAGAATGACACCATCAAATACCTGCCGGTGCATGGTAGTGGTGGTTCGCCCATCGTGGTGGATGACATCCTGTTCTTCAGCTGTGATGGCAAAGACCACCCATTCATGGTGGCGCTCGATAAGAAAACCGGCAAGGTGCGTTGGAAGGTCGAGCGTGAGACGCCCGCCAAGAAGACGTTCTCTTTCAGCACCGCCACGGTCATCACGGTGAATGGGCAGAAACAGATCATCAGCCCGGGAAGTGGTGTGGTGTGCGCTCTCGATCCCAAGGATGGCAAAGAGATCTGGCGCGCGCGCTACGGTGAAGGTTACTCGGTCATTCCCAAGCCAGTCTATGGGCAGGGGATGGTGTTCGTGAGTTCCAGTTATGATCGTCCGGTGGCCTTGGGCATCCGGGTGGATGGCAAGGGAGATGTCACCGATACGCATGTCGCGTGGACGCTGCCGAAAGGCGCACCCCAGACGCCCTCCATGCTGCTCGTGGGCGATGAATTGTATATGGTTTCTGACGCAGGGATCGCGACTTGTATGGATGCCAAGACCGGCACGGTGCATTGGCAGGAGCGGGTGGGCGGTAACTACTCTGCCTCACCGGTCTATGCCGCGGGCCGCATCTATTTCCAGAACGAGCAAGGCGTTGGTGTAGTCATCAAGCCCGGGAAGGTCTTCGAGAAACTGGCTGAGAACGATCTTGGTGAGCGGACGCTCGCTTCTTACGCGATCGGAGATAAGTGCTTGTTCATCCGTGGGGAGGAACATCTGTTCTGTATCGAGTAGATTTTTCCTCAACTTACTCAGGGGTTCGTCGGGGCCAGGTCTGCTTCAGGCATTCATCTGATTTGCCATCGAAGAGTTGGAGACAGAAATAATTGGTGAACGATGTGAGGTCCTTAGGCTGGAACTCCATCTTCAAAGAAATCATGTCTTTGCAGAAATGGTAGGTGGAAAAATACCACTGCCCATCTGAGGCTTTGGCAAGGAAGAGATCGTGAATCTTCCCTTCCTCTTTGCGACAGACGTTCTTGAATGCCAGCCATTCACCGCTCCGCAAGAGGATCAAATCTTTTGAAAGCCATTTTTCATAGTCGTCTGGATCATCGCTTTTGACCGATTTCAGTTTGGAGATCTCGTTGGTAGCCCAATCTGCATTTGATAACTGAACTGAGATATCACGGAGGCTTCTTTCCTTCCACTCACGTCGGGCAGGAGCATGCAGGGGATCTGGATTGCCCCAAAAGGCATAGCCCGCACCTATCAGAATAAAGCATAGACAGGTGAACAGGATGGCTTTCTTCCTTTTCATGATGATGCAATTAGCATGCTTCAACGACGCTGGATATGCAAGGGACCATATCACACAGGCCGTACACAAAAAGCGGCGGCTTTTAATCAAAAGCCGCCGCCCAGAATGTTTCTCTGAAAGCCTACACGCTCGGATCTGCCCCCAGCGTGCCGTTCAGTTGCGCCAGATACTCGGGTGACTTCACGTGCTGCAGCTTGGCGACAGCGTGCTCGAGGCGTGCCTCGACACCCAAGCGCTTCGCTTCATCCACGTGACCCGGCTTGTTCAGGAACTTGGAGAGGTAATCCACATTACGGCGCCACCGGCGGCCTTCTTTTTCCTGTTTCTTGGCCAGACGCACTTTGTACCAGTCGCTGCTCATCAACGCTTCACGCGTGAACATCGCCCGGATCTCCGGGCTCGTCAGGTCTTTGCCCTCGAACTGGTCTTCCAGCATGATGTGCAATAACGCCTTCAACGGCGGGCATGCATCCTTGATGCTGCCATCCTCGAAGTAGTATTGCGCCACGCGCTTGTGCGTCGCCACGATGTTGTCCATGCCGTCGGCGAAGATGTCCATGCCTTGCAATTCCGGTTGCAACATCTCGTCGCTGATGACCGCCGTCGGGTGATTGAACACGCGGCCGAAGTATGTCCGCACGAAACGTTTCGTGATGCGATAACCGAGACGGCTGGAGAGCAGCTTGCGCCCTTCGAAATCCGCGTCTTCGCACTTCTCGAGGTAATTGTTCCGGATGAGGAATTTCGGATCGCGTTCCTGTTCCGTCATGCGGCACCACACCTCAGGGATGAGGAGACTGATGTCGTGATCCACCCGCACGTTCGGTCCCACATAACCGGCCGACGTCACGAAGCACTCGTGACCCGTGAGCAGGTAGGACACCAGCGCGTTGTTCAGATCCACGATCGGCGGCAACGCGTTGAACGGCGCCTTCGTCAAAGCACCTTCGGAGCCGGCGCCCGTGGTGGATGGCGATTTGCCGGTCATGCTGGAGATGTACTCCATGAACAGCTCTGGCAGCTCGAGATAATGGATGGGGCTGAACACCGCCAACGGCCGGATCTTCGCGGCCGGTTCCGGCGGATTGTTGCGACGACCCGGCAACACCGCATTCACAGGTGTCGGGACCGGCTCGCCCAGCGGGATGCGGCGTTGCAGACGTGTGGCCACTTCCGAGAGATACACGCCGCGCGGATTCAAAAGATCCGGACGCGTTTGCAGATAACGTGGATTCTTGGACGGCTTGCCCTCCACGATGCGCGGATGCGCCGAGGAGACGAAGTAATCCGGCTTCGGCACCATGACCGCCTGCTGGATGATGTTCTGGATCGGTGGCGTGAACTTGTCGAATCCGATGGCATCTTCCATCAGTTCTTTCGCGAACGCCGTGGTCAACGGCTCGTAGTTCGAGAAGAAGTTGTCGTGCCGTGCGAAGTCCAGTTCCGTCTGCTTGTCGTAGCCGCGATGGATCGCATCGTCCGGGCGTTGGAATAGGCGATATTCGCAATTCTTCACGAACTTCACAGACGTCTTGTCCTCCATGCCGTTCATGTTCGGAACCGCGCTGGACGGCACCACGATGGAGGCCGTGATATCGTCTTCCGCCTGGATCTTGAAGGCCGGTTGGAAATCTTTCCGCAGACCGAACGTGCGCCAGGAACCGTCGGTTTCATAGCCCACGCGCAGGTAGTTCGTCACCAGCTTGCGGCCGTCACACTTCAGCTCGTTGCCGGGCGTGCCGTTGATGATATCCACGCCGAAATGGTTGCGCCATTCCGTGCCCCAATCCGGCTTGTAGTAGCGCTTCACCACGAAGACCAGCTCCTTGATGTGCTGCGGCACCGTGATCAGCCACTTGTTATACTCCTCGGTGTATTCACGTGAGGCCGGGCTCAAGAGCTTGATGACGGAACCCAGTGAACGTTCCGGGCTGAGGATCTCGCGCTTGTCCGCCTTCGACTTGTCCTTGAAGCGGTCGGAGTAATCGTGTTTCAAGAGCTCCGCCACCATGTCGAAATCATTCTTGAAGTCCGCCACGAAGATGGGGCCTTGGATGATCGCATCGGTGATCGGCTTGGAGATCTCGGACTTGCCACCACCGGAAACGGTGCACGGCTTGTGACACAACAGACCTTCCGCCACCGTGCCGATGAGCCGCCAGGTGCGACCACTCGCCGGCTTCTCCATGTGCACCTTGTAGCCGGAGGGGCGGATGTAAGTCTTGTTCGGCATCAACTTGATGCTCTGTGGTTTCCCGCCGTAGGTCCACGAGACCTTCTGCTTGTGCAGGTCGAAGTGCACATCCTCGCACACGTATATGATGTCCGGATAGGTCTTGTCGATGCCGTAACCTTCCGGCTGCAAGTCCATCAGACCGGCATACTTTTCTACGACTTCCTGCCAGCTATGCTCTTTGGGCTTCACGTGCAGGTTGCCGCTGAATTCCTCGCCCAAGTCATAAGCGGCATACACCATCGCGCCGCCCGCGTGTTCTTCCTCGCACAGGCCGAAGAGGTTCGCCGCGTAGCTGAGCTGCGTTTTGACCTCTTTCTTGCAATAACCGAAATAATTGTCCGCGATGATCGTCACCACCACACCGCGACTGTCGCGCGTCGTGAGCTTGAAGGCCTGGCCGTCGTTGTACAGCTCATCCTCCTTGGACCAGCACATCCCGTCTTTCTTCTGACGCTCCGTGGCCTGGTCGATATGCGGCAGCCCCAGTTCCTTCTTGGTCGTGCCCACCAGATGCGGTGCCAGGATCACACAACCCGTGTGACCGGACCAGTGTTCCACATCTAGACCGGAGTCGTTCTCGGGCAGATACGGATCACCCGCATTGCCAAAGATGCTCTCCACGAAATCCAAGTTGCTGACGAGATTGCCCGGCACGAAGAAGCGCACTTCCATGGACTTCTCCGGAGTGAACCCCGGAACCTCCGGGCAGACCACAGGACGCAACAGCAACGTCACCCAGCACTCCGCCTTCTTCTCCTGCTCACTGGTGATCGGCAGACGCATCAGGCTGGTCGGCGGCTGCAGAGCCTTCTCCAGCATCTTGGCAAAAGTGTATTTCGGCACCTCATACTTGTCCGCTGGCACCGGCAAGCCGCCATCGGCCACATGGAAGACGCCCTTGGTCGTGCGGCGATCACTCTTCGGGTTGTGCAAGACACCTTGCTTCACGCGATAGGAGCTGACGATGTCCGAGAGGAAGATGTCTTTATTCACCGGCAGCGAGAGCGTGCGAGCGAGGCCGTGACGATCCAATACGAGTGTCTGCGTGGGCAGCTTGGCCTTGATGTTGGTCTCGTAGAGGTAATCGTCCAGAAATTGTTGGATACGCCAGTCGGCAGCGCATAGGTAATTCGACAGCAGGCGCTCGCTCTCCCGTTGATGCGAGAGCAGGGAAGCAGCCATTTCATGCAGCTCGGAGTCATCCTCCGTAGCTACTGTCGGCAGCCCTTTGGCGGCGAGTTTGAGATTGATATACTGCAACAACCGAGCCTCTGTGGTCGGTGCGGCGTCCATGTACAGACCTATGCTTTTTGATAGATTCATCTCAGCGCGGGGTTCTTGGCGAGACGGCCAAAGTTAGACAACAACAGGCCGTGATTATGCGGTTCTGAACGGCTCGCGCAAGCGCATAGGCTCTCAATCGCAAAATTCACTCCATTTCCTCCCGTGACACCACTTCGTTCATGGCGCGATTCATCACAACGTCAGCACCAGCAGCAAGAGGATAAATCCCGCTCCGCACCCCACCAATGTGACCCACATCGGTTCACCTTCCTGACTCGTCAGCAGCTCAATATTTTTATTTTTCATGCCATCAGCTTAAAGGGGGACCTAGGACATCCGCTGTCCATGGTCCCCCTGGCATGAAAATATTTTTATTTATCCTAACTGACTGAAAACGAATGGGTTAAATCGAAAATTGCCCCTAAATCCAAAGAAAGCTGAAAAAAGATTACGCTAAAATCACGAAATTTGACTGCACTTCTCAACGCCCACTCTCCCGTCCCTTTTCCGCGTATTCTGTTTATTCCGTGGTCACCCCTTCTTCCACCAGAACATCCGTTCCAGACCCGTCCGGTTTTCGTAGGACCGCGGCACCCAATCTTCCACCAAGGTAAACACCGGCGAGAAGCGCTCCACGATCTCCTCACGCGTCGTGCCGAAAGGTGGCCCATCCGTATCGGGGATCAGGTAATTCACTGCCACATATTGTCCGCCCGGCTTCAGCCAGCGTTGCACTGCGGCGACATACAGTTCGCGCTCGTCCGGTTGGATGGCGCAGAAGCAAGTATGCTCAAAGATCCAGTCGAACAGTTGCGGCGGCTCATCCCGCAAGAAATCGCCCAGCTTGAAATCTGCCGTGAGAAAGGCTGCGGCCGTCTTCTCCTTCGCGAGAGCCACCGCGCTCGGGGCGATGTCATACCCCGTCACTGTGAACCCGAACTTGGCCCACACCCGCGCGTCATGCCCCGTACCACAACCAGGTACCAACACCGTTCCGCGGGATAGCTCCGGATGAGCCGTCAAGAAATCCACCAACCCCGGCGAAGCTTCGCCCTTCTCCCAAGGCGTCTCGTTCTTCTTATAAAGCTCATCCCAATATTTCTGACTCATATGGCAGAGAGATACTCCATGAATGGTGCGATTGCCAGTGACCTAGCTCTTCTTACTCTTCACCGTCTCCACCCAGGCTTGGTTGTCCAAGTACCACCGCACGGTCTCGCGTATGC
>JAURFH010000223.1 GCA_030834415.1 Verrucomicrobiota bacterium
AAACAGGGCGAGGGTTGGAGCAAGGGGCCGAAGCTGGAATTGGATGAGCGCGGGTGGATCAAGCGGCTGGAGGCGGGATGTTTTGCGGAGACGCCGTTGTGCACGATCGGTGACGGGCATTATCCGAGCGGGGAATGGACGGTTTTGTGGGAAGGCGAGGGGCGGATCGAGATGTCCAAGGGCAAGGTCGTGTCTAATGCGCCGGGCAAGCTGGTGATCAATATCGATGCGAAGGGGGGCGGGTTTTTCCTGCGAGTGAAGGAAACGAAACCGGAGAATCCAATCCGCAATATCAAGGTGTTGATGCCGGGATTCAGCGCGGAACAGGCGTCGAAGAATCCGTGGAATCCGAGTTTTCTGAAACGCTGGCAAGGGATGGTGAGTGTGCGGTTTATGGATTTTCAGGAGACGAACAACTCGAAGCAGAAGAGCTGGTCGGACCGGCCGTTGCCGGAAGATGCGACGTATACGCGAGAGGGTATCCCGGTGGAGTTGCTGTGCGATCTGGCGAACCGGTTGGAATCGGACCCGTGGTTTTGCCTGCCACATGAGGCGGATGACGGGTATGTGCGGGAGTTTGCCAAGCTGGTGAAGGCGAAGCTGAATGCTCAAAGGCGCGTGTATGTGGAGTATTCCAACGAGGTTTGGAACGGGCAGTTCCAGCAGAGCAAGTATGCGGGTGAGCAAGGCATCAAACTGGGTTTTGCGACCAAGCCTTGGGAAGGGGCGTGGCGTTATACGGCGCATCGTTCGGGCGAGATGTTCCAGATCTGGGAGGAAGTGTTCGGTGGTAAGGAGCGGTTGGTGCGGGTGTTGCCATCACAGGCGGCGAACAGTCACGTGGGCAAGGAAGTGACCGGCTGGAAAGAGGCGGGACGGAAGGCGGATGTGCTGGCGATCGCGCCGTATATCTCGATGAACATCCCCAAGGAAGGGAAGAAGCTGACAGCTACGGAAGTCGCGACGTGGTCAGTGGATCAGTTTCTGGATTATGTGGAAGCGAATGCCCTGCCCACCAGCATCCGCTGGATACAGGAGAACCAAAAGGTGGCGGCGCAGCAGGGTTTGAAGCTGGTGTGCTATGAGGCGGGGCAACACTTCGTGGGTGTGGCGGGAGGAGAGAATGACGCGGCGCTGACCAAGCTGTTGCATGCGGCCAATGCGCATCCGCGCATGTTGGGCATTTATCAGAAATATTATGCGGCGTGGGAGGCGGAGGGTGGTGATCTGCTGTGCCATTTCTCCAGCGTGAGCCAGTGGAGCAAGCATGGAAGCTGGGGTTTGCTCCAGTATGCGGATGAGGACCCGAAGCAATCGCCGAAGTTCAGGGCGACGATGGAGTGGGGGAAGAAACTGGGGCAGAAGATCGAGGTGCCGTGAGTAAACCAAATCTACCTTTATGAAACTTGGATTCGTCTCAGCGATATTGCCGGAATTGAACTTGGATCAAGTGCTTGCCTTTGCGGCGCAGGAGAAGTTCTCGTGCGTGGAGGTGATGTGCTGGCCACAGGGGAAGGCGGAGCGAAAATATGCGGGTATCACGCATATCGATGTGGACGGATTCAACAAGAGCAAGGCCGCAGAGGTGCATGCCTTGTGCACCAAGCATGACGTGTCCATCACGGCGCTGGGGTATTATCCGAATGCGCTGGACCCGAACCCGGAAGTATCGCGCGTGGCAGTGAAGCATCTGAAGAAGGTGATCAAGGCGGCAGCGGTATTGGGGTTGAAGAATGTGAACACGTTTGTTGGCCGTGATTGGACGAAGAGTGTGGATGATAACTGGCCACGTTTTCTGAAGGTGTGGCGACCTTTGATCGAGTATGCGGAGGATCATGACATCAAGATCGGGATCGAGAATTGTCCGATGTCTTTCACGAAGGACGAATGGCCGGGCGGTAAGAACTTGCTGACGACGCCAGCTATCTGGCGGCGGGCGTTCAGTGATATCGATTCGAAGCATTTCGGGCTGAACTACGATCCGTCTCATTTCATCCTGCAACAGATGGACCCGATGGGGCCGTTGAAGGAGTTTGAGAGCAAGCTGTTCCACCTGCATGCGAAAGATGTGAAGATGCATCGGGACCGTTTGCAACAGGTCGGCATCTTTGCGCATCCACTGGAGTGGCATGCGCCACGCATCCCGGGATTTGGGGATATCGACTGGGGTAAATTCATGAGTGCGTTGCGGGAGACGACCTATCGCGGGCCGGTATGTATCGAGGTGGAGGATGATACGTTCGGCAAGACATTGGAAGGGCGGCAGGAGGCGCTGCTGGTTTCGCGGAATGTGTTGGCACCGTATTTTGGAACCTAAGGGATAAACGATATCGGAATGAATTTCAGAGGTACAAATCAACGGGCGAAGTATCGACAGGTAATAGTGCATGAACCGGGCTTTCAGCCCTTGATTTTGTTGCCGGGATTTACCTTGGGCGTTGCCCAAGGCTGGTATGAATCGCGCCGTTGGCGCTGAAGACAGGACCGATTCAGTGTGTTTGATCCGCTCAGAAACCAGATACAGCGCAGGCTTTAATCGAAATTAACAACCACTCAGAGATCTTGAATTTTATGAAATATACTTACGAAGAACTGGCCAAGATGATCGACCACTCGCTCTTGCATCCGACGATGACGGACAAGGAGCTGGAAGAAGGTTGCAAGCTGGCGGCGAAATACAATGTGGCGTCCGTATGCATCAAGCCCTACGCGGTGAAACAGGCGGTGGAGTGGTTGAAGGGCTCGGATGTGATCGTGGGCGCGGTGATCGGTTTCCCACATGGGAATGCGTGCACGGAGTCCAAACGTTATGAGACGGAACTGGCGTGTAAAGATGGCGCGAAGGAGATCGATATGGTTATCAATATCGGCAAGGCGCTGGGCGGGGATTGGGCGTATGTGGAGCAGGATGTGAAAGCCGTGTGCAATGAAGCCAAGAAGCATGGCGCCAAGGTGAAGGTGATCTTTGAGAATGATTACCTGACCAAGGGGGGCGCAGGTTTGAGCAGCGATGATTTCAAAAAGAAGCTCTGCGAACTCAGCGAAAGAGCCGGGGTGGCCTGGGTGAAGACCTCCAGCGGATATGGCTTCGTGAAGCAGGCGGATGGCAGCTATAACTACAAAGGGGCCACGGAGCATGACCTGGCACTGATGCGCGCGAATGTTTCGGCGGCTGTGCAGGTGAAGGCGGCGGGCGGGGTGCGTGATCTGGATGGACTGATCAAGGTGCGCGATCTCGGTGGCTCGCGTTGCGGTGCCACGGCGACGGCGGCGATGATGGATGATTACCGCAAGCGCGAAGCAGCGGAGAAGGCGGGGCAGACGTTGGAGAGCAAGGGAGCTTCCATCGGCGCAGGCGGATACTGATAAGCAGAACCCTGCCGTTCGGCGTCTGCGCGTGCCAGTGATCTTGGATCAGTAAGTCGCGCGGCCGCCGGACAGGTCAAATACGCCGCCGGTAGTAAAGGAGCAGTCTTCGGAGCTGAGCCAGGCGACGAGAGCGGCGGCTTCTTCTACTTTGCCGAAGCGGCCCATGGGGATCTTCGAGAGCATATAGTCGATGTGCTGCTGCGTGCATTGCTTGAGGATGTCCGTGACGATGACGGCGGGGGTGATGCAGTTCACGCAGATGTTCGACTGGGCGAGTTCCTTGCCGAGCGACTTGGTGAGCGCGATGACGCCCGCTTTGGAGGCGCTGTAGTGGGAGGCGTTCGGATTGCCTTCCTTGCCGGCTATGGAGGCGGTGTTCACGATGCGGCCGTAGCCGTTTTTCAACAGGTAAAGGACAACCGAGCGGCAGCAGTTGAAGACGCCGTTCAGATTGATATCGATGACCGCACCCCATTCCTCAGGCGTGAGTTCCCAGGTCTTTTTATTCGCCCCGGCGATGCCCGCATTGTTCACGAGGATATCGATCTTGCCGAAGGCATCCGCAGTGCTTTTGGCGGCGGCATCCACGGAGGCGGCATCGGTTAGTTGAACGGGAACGGAGATGACTTCACCGAAGGCTTGGAGAGAGTTTACGGCCTCGGCCAGAGCGGCGGCATCGCGATCCCATAAGGCGACAGCGGCGCCGGACTGGAGGAGGCGTTGGGAGATGGCGTAGCCGATACCACGCGCACCACCGGTGACGATGGCCTTGCGTCCTTTGAGGTCGATCTGGTTCATGCGAGTAGAGGTAAGGGGATGAGGTGCGGGGCGTCAAGGAGGGCGTGGATGGGTTTTCGAGATTTTGTTTCCATAGAGTACACTGAGCGCACCGAGGGTTAACGCTTGGAGTGTGAAATTGGCATTGTGAGGGCGAAGGGAGAGATTTTGTGTGAACGTATTGGAACGTAGTGGAACGCAAGGCTAACGGAGATCACTGAAATAAATTAGGTTGAGTGGTATGAAATGACTGTGACCAACGGTGAATCGGACGTGGCTGTGGGCGGGACGCCCACGCTCCAAAAGTGCATTGCGAGGTCAAGAATCTTGCATGGCACAGGGGGCGGTTAGCGGGTATGGTAGGAGCATTGAAATCCCTATGGTTAGAGAGAGTCTGAGACGAACTGACAGGCGGGCGTGGAGCCGGGCATTTTTGCTGCTGGTTATGCTTTCTGCATTCGCGACGGTGCGTGGGGCGGAGAAACGCGCAGGCAAGGTGGATTACCAACGGGATGTGCGGCCTATCATCTCGGCCAAATGCTATCATTGTCACGGGCCGGATGAAGGGACGCGGGAGGCGAAGCTGCGGCTGGATATCCGGGAGGAGGCGGTGAAGGACCTCAAAGGAACGTTTGCCATCAAGCCGGGCGATCTCAAGCAGAGCGAGCTGTATGCGCGCATCATCACCACGGATGAAGATGACATCATGCCGCCGCCGAAGACGGGGCATCCGCTGACGAAGGTGGAGATCGAGACATTGAAGCGGTGGATCCAACAGGGGGCAGAGTATGCGGATCATTGGGCCTTCAGCAAACCCGCGCGACCCGAAGTGCCGGAGTCGAGGAGTTCCAAGCGTTGGGCGGCGAACGGGGTGGATCATTTCATTTTTGAGCGGATGGATGAGGCGGGTTTGAAACCGGCCAAGCAGGCGGACCGCCATGCATTGGTGCGTCGGCTCTCGCTGGATCTCATCGGACTGCCGCCGACGCCACAAGAGGTGGAGGCGTTCGTGAATGACAAGAGCGAGAACGCCTATGAGAAGCTCGTGGACCGATTGCTGGCGTCACCGCATTACGGGGAGAAGTGGGCGCGGATGTGGCTGGATCTGGCGCGTTATGCGGATTCAGCGGGCTATGGTTCTGATCCGTTGCGGTTGAATATCTGGCCGTATCGCGACTGGGTGATCAATGCGTTCAACCGGAATCTGCCCTATGACCAGTTCACCATCGAGCAACTGGCGGGTGACCTCTTGCCGAACCCGACGCGTGAGCAACTGGTCGCGACGGCGTTTCATCGCAACACGATGACGAACACGGAAGGCGGCACGGATGATGAGGAGTTCCGGGTGGCAGCGGTGAAGGATCGTGTGGGGACGACGATGCAAGTATGGATGGGGCTCACGATGAACTGCGCGCAGTGTCACACGCACAAGTACGATCCGATCACGCAAAAGGAGTATTACCAGTTCTACGCGTTCTTCAACCAGACGGAAGACACGGACAAGCCGGATGAGTTCCCGACGATGCCGCTGCCGACTGCGGAAGAGACGGCGAAGACGGAGAAGATAAAAACGGAGATCGCGGGATTGGAGAAACAGTTCAACACGACTTCGCCGGAGTTGCTGGCCGAGTTGGCACAGTGGGAGAAAGTGCAGCAAGCGGGCATCGAATGGACGACCTTGAAGCCGATGCTGGCGAAGGCGAATTCGGGGAATGCGCTCGCGGTGCTGTCTGATAATAGCGTGCTCGCGATGGGTGAGGCGGCGGACAAGGATACCTACACCGTGCAAGCGCAAGCCGGGGTGAACGGGATGACGGCGTTGCGGTTGGAAGTGCTGCCGGATGCTTCACTGCCTGGTGGCGGACCGGGGCGGGCGAGCGGGAACTTTGTGCTGAGCGACGTGAAGCTCTCGGTGAAAGGAACGAAGAGCAGTGTGCCGCAGGCGCGTTATGTGCGGATCGAACTGCCGGGCAAGAAGAAGCTGCTTTCGTTGGCGGAAGTGCAGGTTTTCAGCGGAGACAAAAATGTGGCGCAGGGAAAGACGGCGAAGCAATCGAGCACGGATTACGATGCGCCAGCGGCTTATGCGGTGGATGGGAATACGGACGGGAAGTTCGATGTGAAATCCACGACGCATACCAAGACGGAAGATAATCCTTGGTGGGAGGTGGACTTGGGTGCGGTTCTGCCTGTGGAGCGCGTGATGGTGTGGAATCGCACGGATGGGAATGTGGGCGGGCGATTGGCGGGATTCCGCATTCAGGCGCTGGATGCAACACGCA
>JAURFH010000224.1 GCA_030834415.1 Verrucomicrobiota bacterium
GCAGATGAGAATCTTGGTGGAGCCCAGCTCGTTGGAGAGCATGTAGAAATGGCGCCAAGCAGTGCGGTTGGATTGGGCAAACTTGTTGATGTCCAGTTTACCCGGGAATTGCTGTTCATTATCACCAGCGAACATCTTGAAGGACAGGGCGACCTGCTTCAGGTTGCTGGAGCACTTGATGCGTTGAGCCTTGGCTTTAGCCTTAGCCAGCGCTGGCAGAAGCATGCCGGCGAGAATCGCGATAATCGCGATCACCACCAGGAGTTCAATCAGCGTGAACGCACGATTACGACGTGTATTGAATGGTTGGTTCATGGTTATTTACTGGGTTACGAGCGACACTATTCGTGAACATCACAGCTAGTGTCAACATCATTTCATCAACTACTAGCAGCGTCCGTGCCATGACCGAAAACCTATGTTTTCCAATCACTTGCAAATCTCACATGCGGGAACCTCACACATCTGGCGTGAAACTCGCCCTCAACCCGGTGAATTTTACCCCCTTTAGAAGTTCAAAATAAAAACGTAGCAATTTCACTTGCCCCTTGGCTTCTCCTTCTCATAATTGCGCGTATGTCGTTTGACACCCGGGCTGTCGAAGCTTTGGCGGCAAAGACACATTGTGCCCGCGTGGCGGAATTGGCAGACGCGCTAGATTCAGGTTCTAGTGAGTAACATCGTACAGGTTCAAGTCCTGTCGTGGGCACCATTAAATTTTCAGCGCCGTTAAACACAAACAGCGCAGGTAACCTTTTCTTTCTCATGGGATTAAATATCCGCGAAGCCACCCCCGAAGATGCACCACAATGGTTGGATTTACTGCGCGGTGCGCTCGGAGATGACTTCCCCGCTGCCGAAGCTTACGACCTAAATTGGATCAAGGGACAACTGGAGCAAGGCGGTGAGAACAAGACTTATGTGGCCGATTTGGACGGCAAGCTACAGGCCGCCATTTCCACGCTGGGACCATCGGGCGCCACTGGAAATCCAGTGACGAATCTGGGTCGCAATCTGTTTCGCCCGGAAAGTCACAATGACGGCTCGGCGGAAGCCCTCCTGCGCTTTATCGAGGATCTCAGCGCCAGGGAGAAACACCTCATCATTGTCCGCATTCTGGCTTCAGATAACAGCCAGCAAATCCTGTTCGAGAAGCAGGGTTTCGTCTGTGTCGGATACCAGCCATTCAAACACCTTCACCGCTCTCGTGAGGGGGTACTGTTTTACGTCCATTTCTTTGGCGATGTACTGGCCACCCGCTTGCCGCTTTCAGACTCCCTACCCCAAATCAGTGAGTTGACTCAGGCCGTACTCGATCGCATTCAGTCATCCACTCCGATCACAGTTCGCGATGGCGTCACCGGTTATCCGCTCAAGACCGAGTTGACTTTTCATGAGGCGACTTCAGACGATTTCGACCTGTGGCGCATGCAGGCGGAATCATCCAATCCAGCACCGGAAATATCAGGCTCTTACAACCGCGGGCTGGGTTATCTACGGATGACCATCCCCTCGCAACTGCGCACCTATCTCGGACAACGGGAAGAGCGGGTCGTGGCCGGCATCGCATTTTACCTCGATGAGCAGGATCGCTGTGTTCGCATCACAGATTCCTTCTCCTCAGACGATCTCTCCATGGGCTCCATGTTGCATCATGTGGTGAAAGTAGCCCAAGATCAACTCAGTGCCGTTTACATTGAGGTGGACATCCTCATGTCCGCACCGCGCCTGCTCAAGACCGCCGAGCAACTGGGTTTCGTCCCCATCGCATATCTACCGGCATTTTACTCGAAATCTGAGCGCTACAACGACGTCGTCAAGCTTGTGAAATTGAACATGGGCTATGCGCTGGAAAACACCTCGCTCACCACGCATGCGCAAGGTGTAGTCAAAATCGTCGATTACAATTTCCAAGATCAGAAAATCGGTGTCGCCATCATCAATCTCTTGCGCGGTCTGCCCATCTTCGAAGGGTTAGGTGACGGCGAACTGCGCAAGATCGCACGCTTGTTCACCCAAAAGCTTTATCGTCCATCAGAGCGCGTCTTCAGCAAGGGCGATTCCGGCAAGGAAGCTTTCATCGTGATGCGCGGCCAGGTAGATATCGTTTTGGAAGAGAACTCCGCTCCGATCGCTTCGGTCACCAGTGGTCAAATTTTCGGCGAGCTGGCCTTCTTGGATGGAGCCGCCCGCGGTGCTCATGCAGTAGCCAGCCAGGCGAGCATCTTGTTGCTGATCCAACGGAGTGCCTTCAGTGAACTGGTGCAGCGCGAACCGCATTTGGGCATGGTCGTCATGCGCAATGTGGCCATGGATCTCTCCAACAAGCTTCGCCGCGCCAACACCGCTCTCACCCCTCGTCGCTAGCCCCCCGGACTTACCAATCCACCGCTACCGACAGCTTGGTGCCAAACTTGTTCTTATAGAAGACCTGTTTGTTCTCTGCTCCAAATTCGTGTACCAGCTTGGTGATCTTTACGTCATAACAGCAGTATTCGGCGATTTCCATCAGCTTGCCTTCCCGGAACCACTTGATCGCCTGCAAGCCTTCGGCTGTCTTCTCCACCCCAAGAGAGGCATTAGCCACGGAATCAAGTGATAAACGATGTTGCAACGCCTTCTGCAAATCTACCAACATATCCAATGTTGGTATCTGCTTAAGATCCATCACTGTATAGCCATGGAGCACTTCATAATCGAAACGAAGATTGTTGAAGCCCACCACCAAATCCGCCCGCATCAGCTCTTTGATCAGGTCATCCACTTCTTTTTCGGCATAAATGCGGTATTCCCCTCGCGCGGTGCTGTAAGTCACTCCCACGCTCATCCGCATGTCCCGGATGTTATTCCATCCACCGACATCTTCGGCTGATTTCTGAGTTTCCAGGTCAAAATAGACGATATTCTTCATAGCCCGCTGCGAATCCCGCATAATCTAGCGGTTGTACGGCTCACGAAAAGAAAAAGCCGGTATAAATACATCTTTGCATCGCAGCACCGTCCACGCATATCATGACGAACAACATGGCTGGCTATCATTAAGGATTAGCCGGCCCCTGAACATGCCAGCGCCTGATGTAAAGAAACCCTCCCCGGAGGAACCAGAAAAGCTGAGGATTTACTTCCTGCCGAATCTTATGACGGCGGGCAACCTCTTCTGCGGCTTCCTCGCTATCACCCGAATCGTGGAGGCAGAGCTCGTCCCCCCCTACCCCAACATCCGGGAGGCGCTGTTCTTCATCCTACTCGCCTGTATCTTTGACTTGTTAGATGGACGTGTGGCACGCATGGGTGGTCATGAAAGCCCATTTGGCCGTGAGTTCGACTCCTTGGCGGACATCGTTTCATTCGGGGTGGCTCCGGCCTTTCTCGTACACCGCATCGTGCTTAAGGATGTTTTTATCGACCATGCCCAAGTCGGCTGGTTCATCGCCGCGATGTATCTGATCTGTGGCGCCCTGCGGTTGGCCCGCTTCAATTGCTTGGCCACCATGCCCACCAGCAAGCCGGCCGCCGATGAATTCTCGGGTTTCCCGATTCCGGCAGCAGCCGGGTTGGTGGCCTCGCTGACCCTGTTTCTGATGTGGCTGGATGAGAAGGCCTTTGCTGGCGGCAACTGGCGCTACATCATGCCATTCATCCTGGTCTTCCTCTCTCTGATGATGGTGAGCGAAGTCCGTTACCCTGCTTTTAAAAAGATCAATTGGCGCACTCAACGCCCTTTTCATCGGATGGTCGCCATCATCCTGATCATCGCGTTTGTCGTGATTCTGCGGGATAAGATCCTGCCGGTGGTGTTGCCTCTGGTATTCACCATGTATCTGCTTTACGGCTTCATCCGGCCGCGTATCTCCAAACAGATGCGCAAGGATTTGGAGGACGAGGAGGAAGAGGATAACGGCAGCGAACGGCCGTCATGATGTCCTCAGGCCCAAGCTTAGAATAACAGCATGGACTGGTTGCGCATTCCCCCGATGCTGCTGGCTTTTATCACCGGCTTTGCCACTGGCTTTGTCAGCTCCATACCTGTAGGCCCGATCAATGTGACCATCGTCCACGAAGGCGCTCAGCGCGGTTTTCGTTGGGCATTTTTTATCGGCTTGGGAGCGGTCACGATGGAGAGCATTTACAGCTTCGTGGGGTTCACCGGTTTCTCCGAACTTTTCACCTCCAAGATCATGCGCGCCATCGTGGAGCTGATCAGCTTCATCCTGGTGCTCTACTTGGGTGTGCAGTTCTTGCGGGCCAAGCAATTGAGTGAGAATCCGCGGTCTGTGGAGAAGTTGGAAGAACGCCTGCACCATCCCGCCGCATTTTTCACCGGGTTTATCCGCGTGCTGGCCAACCCGGCGATCCTGCTCTTCTGGATCACCATTTCCGCCACCTTTATCACCCATGAATGGGTGGCTCCTACCGTCACCAGCAAGCTTTCCTGTGTGTTCGGCGTAGCCTGCGGCGCGCTGACTTGGTTTACGATCCTAAGTTACGGTGTATCCCTTGGGAAAGGCAAGTTCTCCGACCGAACGCTGCTACGCCTCTCCCATGCTTCCGGAGTCTTCCTCCTCGGCATGGCGATTGTCATCGGCTACAAACTTGTTCTCCTCCTGCTTCGGGCGCAGCAGTGATGCACCGCCTACGAATTGGCGCAGATACTTGACGGCTACCTTCAAATCCTTGGGCCACTCAGCTTCCACCGTCACCGCTTCCTTTGTCACTGGATGCGTAAAGGTCAATGACTCCGCATGCAATGCCACCCGCCCCATCAAGGGCCTCTCCTGCTCCTTCTTGCCTGCGCGGTAGGACCTTTTGATTTGCGAAAGATAGAGCGGCTGCCCGCCATAGGCTGCGTCCGCCACAATCGGTAAACGCGCCCAACAGAGATGCACCCGGATCTGATGCGTCCGACCGGTCTGCGGCAGACAACGCAAAAGCGTATACCCCCGATATAGCTCCCGCACTTCAAACCGGGTGAGACTTTTCTTTCCCTGCTTGGGGGCTACCCGCATCAAGCCGAGCCGGCGATCATCTGGCGCGATTTTCTTATCCACCTGGAACTCACGCTCATATGGGGTGCCGTGTACCAACGCAACATAGACCTTGCCAGTCTTCTCCGAGCCGAACTGGTTGGCCAAGTCAACTAACGCCGGCTTGTTCTTGGCCAACAAAATCACGCCGCTGGTCTCGAAATCGAGCCGATGTGCATTAGAAAGGTAACTGAGGTTACGTTGCCGGGCCCAAGCCGCCTGTCGCTCGATACCCTCATGCAAGAGCTTCATCAGGTTGGGCCGATTGGGGTCGTAACGATCGGGAGAGGTCAGGAGCTGCGTCGGCTTGCAGACAGCGATGACGTGCTCATCCTCAAAGAGGATGGGTATTTCCCAAGCGAGGCGCAGGTCCGGCGCACTCAGGCGAATGGCCGAGCTGTCCATAATTATCGAACGGTTGATTTTTACTGACTGCCTGACGAAGTCAGACCGGCACTCTGGATCTGGCCGTTGAGCCATTCATTGAAGGCTATATTAGCCTGCCGGGAACGCAGGTTATCAAGATACTCTGTCAATTCCGCCTTCATCTTCGTCTCATCAGCCGGCAGGAACTTATCCACATACAGAACGAACCCGCCTTCTCCGGAAGAGATGAAGCCGCTGCTCTCCCCTGCCTTATGGGCAAAGGCCGCTGAACGGTACTGGAAAGGTGAAATCCGGTAGGCTTCCAAGTCAGCAATCGAGCTGGCACTACGACCAAAAGCGGAAAGGTTCAGGACATTGACCTTCTCAGCCTTGGCGATCTCCAAGAACTTCTTGCCTGCCGCCAAGCCATTGGTCACTGCCCCGGCGAATTTATCACCTGCCTCACGTGCAAGCTGTGCCGCGCGGTAACGTATATAATCTTCCTGCACCTTGTCTTTAACCACATCAAACGGCTGGGGCACTGAAGGTAGACGATTCTTGAAACCTAACACATAGAAATCATCCCCGGACTGCACCGGTTCAGGACCAAAAGGTTGCTCACGATTGAGTCCAAATGCCTGTTGCGAGAACTGGGACGCATTCTTGATCCCTTTCGGTCCATCCAAAGCTGAAAATGGCTCCGTCTCGAAAATCTTGAATCCTTTCTTACCCGCCAGCGTAGCCAGATTGGCCATGTTGACCGGCTCGATCTCTTGCAGCTCGGTGGCAAAATCATAAGCCTTTTGCTGGGCGATGTGAGAAGCCATCTGCGTTCTTACCTCATCACGGATTTTGTTCTTGGCTGCTTCCGCAGAGAGCATCAGACCTTTGTCGTCCTTGAAAGTATTCGTCCCCCGTTGAATATACTGCTGATCGACAAAAGCGTTCAAATTGGTGTTCTTGGCCATCTCTTTACCGGCCTCGACCA
>JAURFH010000225.1 GCA_030834415.1 Verrucomicrobiota bacterium
TGCTGGCTTCCAGCCAGCCGTTCAGCTGCGTCCGCCGAAGCACATGGGTGCTAAACTGACCCACTGCCTGAGAAACTGTGTGGATTGTTACTTCATCGCCACCTGTCTGGACATTGACCACACCGGACCGGCATGCGTAAACTCACCACATGATCCATCGCATTTTTGCTTTGCTGGCTTTGAGTGCCATGCTGTTGCTTGCTCCTCAGAATTCTTCCGCCCAATCCTCTGACGTCAAAGGCAAGAAGCCCGTCCGTGCCTTGCTCATCACCGGCGGTTGCTGCCACAACTACGCTTTTCAAAGTGCCCAACTCACCAACGCCGTTTCCAAACTCGCCAAGGTCGAGTGGACCGTCGTGATGGAAGGCGGCACCGGCACTCAAGCGATGATCCCGCTGTATGATGACCCCAAGTGGGCCAAGAAATTCGACGTCGTCATTCACAATGAGTGCTTCGCCAACACCACGAACCAGGCCTACATCCGCAAGATCACCCAAGCCCATCATGATGGCGCCCCCGCCGTGGTCATCCACTGCGCCATGCACACCTATCGCGCCACCGATATCGATGACTGGCGCGAGATGCTCGGCGTCACCAGCCGTCGCCATGATCACCAGAGCAAGTACGCCGTGAAACTCATCGAGACCAAGCACCCCATCCTCAAGGGCATGCCCACGGATTGGGTCACGCCCATGGATGAGCTTTATGTCATCGAGAAACTCTGGCCCAACGCCAAGGCCCTCGCGACCTCCAAGAGCGAGAAGGATGGCAACGATTACCCCGTCATCTGGACGAACCAATACGGCAAAGCCCGCGTCTTCGGCACCACCTACGGCCACTCGGATGATACGTTTAAGGACGAAGTGTTCCTCAACTACGTCAGCCGCGGCATCCTCTGGGCCGCTGGCCGTTTGAAGGAGTAGGCTTTACTGCCGTTCCTCCAAGATCATCCAGTTCCGCGAATAATCGAAGATCACTTTGAATTTTTGAAACGCGGGCATGCCCAGATGCCCCGCTTGAGTTTCATCCACCGGTGATCCTTCGAGAAAGAAGCTCGTCTTGGGCTTGTCCACAGTGAATCGTCCCAGCTTGATCTGGCTTACGTTTCCATAGCGGACTTTCGTGCCGCCACCCACGCCACTACGGACGCCAGTCTTGCTCTCTTCCACCTTGCCTAGCATATCGTGCTCGTTCACGAAATGGCTGCCCAGACACATCGGTCCATCACAGCCCGTATCGATCTCCAATCGTGCGCGGATAGCTTTCCCTTTTGGGTCCACGATCTCCGCTTCGATCACCGGCGTGTCTTTCGGGAACTCCAGTTTGATTATCTCCCCCTTGCCGGCATACGTGTAGGTCTTGGGCTCATGCAATCGCATCACCCTCGCCTGCGTATCGATTTCCACTACGTATCGGTTGAAGAACCCCGCCCCCAGAATGCCATCCTCCCCACGCCGGCGGCGGGCATCTGAGGGGAGTGAAGCGATTCTTCGTGGCGTGTAGATCGCCTCACCCATTTTCAATCCCGCACCCGAATACATTCCTGCTTCCTCGCGTCCGGCGATGCCGACGATGTCCAGCCGCCCGACTTTCCTGAGCGCCAGCGACTCCACCAGGTTCGGGTGGATCATGTTGATGCCATACCCGCTATCCAGCAGGAAGGAGCGTTGTTGGGGATCATCATTGATGGCCAGGGGCACGCGCACGCGATTGCGCACGATCTCGATCGGGACATTCCATGAGGTATTGGTCGTCTCCTCGGCGCGATTGGCGAGAGGCAGGGCAAGCCACCCGATCAGCAGACTGAGACACAGACTGGGGATGCGCTTGGACACGGGCATAACTTCCCGTGTTTTTCCACCGCTGGCAAACGGAAAGGAGGTTGCTCCTTGCCGGTTATTCTGATGGCGGTGGCGGCAGATGCTGACCGGGCACGGGCGGTGCATAGCCCGTATTCGCCAGTTCGCTGTACCAATGGGCACTCGCCTTCGGCGTGCGCTTCATCGTTTCGCGATCCACATGCACCAGCCCGAAGCATGACTCCGGGCGGTAACCATGCTCCCACTCGAAATTATCCAGGAACGTCCAGGCGAAGTATGCCTCGACCGGGATGGACGCACGGATGGCCTTCACCACACGTTCCAGATGCTCGTTCAGATAACCGATGCGTCGGCTGTCCGGCAGCAGCTTGCCGTTCTCGTCAAAGTTCGGCTTCTCCGCCATGCCGTTCTCAGAGACATACATCCGCTTCAGGCCGAAATTCCGGTACCCGTGCCAGATCTGGTGCAGCATGTCATACAACCCGGTGGGGTAGTAAGGCGGCATGAAGATGGGCCAGCCCAGATCGTTTGTCGGCGCGTCCTGGATGAGCTTCGAGCGGTAACGCAGCTCGCTGGCATCATCATGTTCCACCATGAGCCCGTAGTAATTATTGATGCCCAGGCAATGCATCTTCCCGCCCACTTGAATGGCCCGCATATCACCCGCTCCGATCTTCGGCATCTTCGGCAGCACCAGTTCCAACAGGGCTTCCGGATAATGCCCCGCGAAGAGCGGGTCCAGAAACCACCCGTTGCAGCATTCATCCGCATACCGCACGGCCTTCAGATCTTCTTCCGTAGAAGTCATGGCGTAGCAGGGCAGGGTGCTGAGCACTGCGCCTACCTTTGCGTACGGTATCTGGCTCCAGAGCTCCTCCGACATGGAGGCATTTGCCAGCAGGATATTGTGCGCCGCGGCTAACGCCATCGCGAGAGACTTCTCACCCGGAGCATGCACGCCGATATGATGCCCCAAGAAGGAGGCACACCACGGCTCGTTCACTGTGAAATATTCGTCGATCAGATGCCCCAGCTCACGCGCCACCACTTCCGTATGTTTGCGCAGGAACTCAACCGTCGCGTAATTAGTCCAGCCGCCCTTGTCCTGCAAAAATTGCGGCAATTCCCAATGATACAGGGTGACGTAGGTGCTGATGCCGCGCTCTTTCAGGCGACCGAGAAAATTCTTGTACCAATTGAGCCCTTTCGCGTTCGGGGTGCCATCACGTTTGAGCGTGCGGCAGGGCGAGACTGAGGTGCGGAAGTGTTTGATGCCGAGCTTGCACAGCAGCTCGATATCCTGCTCCCATAAATGATAGCGGTCCACGCCGGGTAGCGGTGTATCACTGTTCCAAGTCGTGGTGTTCTTCAGGCAAAACTCCAGCCACATGCTGGTTTCAGCGCCCTCTTTATCAAGGCAGTATTGTTCGCCGATTACTTGCAGGTCAGAATCACCCAGACCGAACCGAAAATTAGCCGGGAAGCTCGGAGGCATCACGGAAATGATAAGGCAGTTTTGCCCTTGAGCCAAACCGATTTATTACCTGATTTACGATTCTTGCATTTTTGGAAACATGACATCTCAATGGGGCATAGATTTCCGACTGATTTGATGCACATGAAAACTGGAATTCTTCTAAGTCTCCTGGTCCTCGCTACGAACATGGTCTCCGCCGCCGAATTGCCCGGTGATAAAGCGCTGGCCGATTATTTCCGCCAAGAAACCGCCCGTGTTCATGCACGGACTTTTGCGAACATCGAGACACTGGCCGATTGGGAACGCGAACGTGTCATCGCCAAGCAACAATTGCAGGAGATGCTCGGCCTGTCGCCCATGCCCGAGAAGACCGATCTGAAGGCCGCAATCACCGGACGCGTGGATCACGAGCAATTCTTCGTGGAGAATCTCCACTACCAATCCCTCCCCGGCCTCTATGTCACCGCCAATCTTTACGTCCCGAAAAACCTGACCAAGAAAGTCCCCGCCATCCTCTATGTGTGCGGCCATGGCCAGGTGAAGACCAACGGCATCAGCTACGGCAACAAGACCGCGTATCAGCACCACGGCGAATGGTTCGCGCGGAACGGTTATGTATGCCTTACCATCGACACCATCCAGCTCGGTGAACTCGAGGGCATCCATCACGGCACCTATCGCGAAGGCATGTGGTGGTGGAATGCGCGCGGCTACACCCCTGCCGGTGTCGAGGCGTGGAATTCCATCCGTGGTCTGGATTACCTGCAATCCCGCCCCGAAGTGGATGGCGAGAAACTTGGTGTGACTGGCCGCTCCGGTGGTGGCGGTTACTCTTGGTGGACCGCCGCATTGGATGAGCGCATCAAGGCCGCAGTGCCTGTCGCGGGCATCACCGATCTGCAAAATCATGTGGTAGATGGCTGTGTGGAAGGTCACTGCGATTGCATGTTCATGGTGAACACCTACCGCTGGGATTACGCGAAGGTCGCCGCCCTCATCGCTCCGCGCCCTTTGCTACTTAGTAACTCGGACAAGGACCGCATCTTCCCGCTCGATGGCGTGGTGCGCCTGCATAAAGACGTTGCGCATATCTACAAGCTCTACGACGCTACCAACAACCTCGCGCTGCTCATCACCCCGGGGCCGCACAAGGACACGCAAGAACTGCAAGTGCCCGCCTTCCGCTGGTTCAACTATTTCCTTAAAGGCGAGGAGCCATTGATCGCTATGCCGGCGGAAAAACTGTTCACCCCGCAACAGTTGAAAGTGTTCTCCTCATTGCCCTCGGATGAGCGGACCACCAAGATCCACGAGACCTTTGTGCCCTTGGCCAAACCCGCCGTGCCAGCGAACAAATCGGAATGGGAAACACAACGCACCGCCTGGCTCACGACGCTGAAAGAGAAGTCCTTCCGCGCCTGGCCGGAGACGCCGGTGCCGAATGGTTTGCGGAACCGCGGCTCGGCGGAAATTGAATCGATCCAGATGATGGTGTGGACCTTTACCAGCCAAGACTCCGTGGAGCTGCCACTCTATTGCATCACCAAGGGCAATCCTCAAGCCGCTAAATCGGTGAAGCTTTACGTTGTCGATGAGAAGGGCTGGACGAATGCGCTCTCCGCACTGGCTGCCTATCAACCCGGCTTGCTCGGGGAGGAATTGAAGATCACCCCGGGAGCCAAACCCGAGATGCTAGCCTGGCTAAAGGTTGTGGGTGAGGTGGAGAAGGATCAGTCTGCGCTCGTCTTCATGCCGCCGCGCGGCATCGGCCTGACGGCGTGGAATCCCGATCCCAAAAAGCAGATCCAGATCCGTCGCCGTTTCATGTTGCTCGGGGAGACACTCGACAGCATGCGGGTCTGGGATATCAAACGCGCGGCCGAAGTGCTGCAGACCGAGTTGCCCGATCGCCCGGTCCACCTCGTCGGTGAGCGCCTTCAGGGCATCAATGCCTTGTATGCCTCCCTGTTCATGGAAGGCATCTCCTCGGTGGATATGATTGAGCCGCCTGCCTCCCATCGCACTGGGCCCGATTATCTGAACGTCTTGCGTTATCTCGACATTCCTCAAGCCGTCGCCATGGCCGCGACCAAGACCCCCGTGAAGATCATCGACAGCAAGGCGGGGGGATTTCAGTGGGCTACCGATCTTTCCAACAAACTGGATTGGCCCAAGCAGCAACTGCAATTCATCGACGCGCGCGCGGCTGCCCGTGAGCAGCTTCGCAACCTGAGCGAATGATGCCCTGCTTTCAGGGGGTGGCTCGTTTGGTAGTGCCTAGGTTATCTTGATTCCATGGATGCCAAATTTGATGAGAAGCTTAAGAAGGCCAAAAGGATGCTCTTCATCGAGCTCCCTTTGGTCGCCTTACCTATCATGTGGGGATCGGTTAGTTTTGGTATTTTTTGGGGCAATGTCTGTGTCGTAGCGTTCTTTGCTTTAGCTTTGAAATACCATGAAAGAATGGATGCCCTCAAATGCGACGAGTGTGGCACTCCGATTGTGAAGAGCATATACTACTCGAGAAATGGTAAATGTGTTGGTTGCTGCCAAGACAAGGACTCTTGATTCCCTTTACTAAGCTTTTTCTGTAACAAAGCGGCATGGATGCTTAACTTGAGGACAAGCATCACGTGTCAGAAACCAGTGCATCAACCAAAGCGCCCTCGCTCTTCGTCACCACCCGGTGGTCGGTGGTCTTGAAGGCGCAGGACAAGTCATCGCCTGATTCCGCGGCCGCTTGGGAGACGCTTTGCCAAACCTATTGGTATCCGCTTTACGCCTATGTGCGCCATCAAGGCCACAATCCCCATGATGCCCAAGACCTCACTCAGGAATTCATCGCGCGTTTTTTGGCCAAGGATTACCTGAAGGCGGCGGACCGGGATAAGGGCCATTTCCGCACTTTCTTGCGTGTTTATTGACCGTCAGTTTGCTGCTGGCCTCGGTTCCGCCGTCATTGGCGACTGAAGGGACCGCTCCCTCTACCTCGGAGAATTCCTTGGGCATGAAGTTCGTCGCGGTGCCGGGCACCAAGGTGCAGTTCTGCATCTGGCCGACGCGGG
>JAURFH010000226.1 GCA_030834415.1 Verrucomicrobiota bacterium
GGCACATAGCTGCCTTCCGTCACGCTGTCGCCCCAGGCGAGGATGCGGATAGGTTCACCGCTCTGCAGTTTCTTGAATGACTTGGGGACCAATTTTTCCGCCACCGTCGGTGAAGCCTTCGGCGGTTCAGGATAAGCGGCCTCCATCACCAGAAAGAGATTGTCAGATGAAAGCTTTGCGACCTGACCCGGCAACCAGATATTCGCCAACCGCGTTTCACCATTACTCAATGCTGGCGGCAAAGGGGCGGCTGCCAATGGTTTCCCCGGGCGATACTCGATCTTGTTTCCTTTGGTAAGCACCAGCGCATCCAGGCGCAACAGCGTATGCTGGTAACTGGCATAGACCGCTTGCCCTTCCTTGATGGCGCCATTCGCGAGCCGTCCGATGGTGCCCCAGCTCAGGTCGATTTGATAATCCTGCCCGCGCACAAAAGTCGGCGCACTTGCCTCCGGTCCCGCACGCAACACAAAGCTGTTCGTCACCAGCAGATACGGTGTGGTGGTCTCCTGTGCTTTCAGTGGCGTGAGCTGCACGCCGCGCGACCAGCCGCCGCCCGTCGTTTTATACACCGGCAGCGACGCATACTTCTGCGCCGTCACCATGAAGACTTCACTCGGCTGCACCTTGATCGTGACGGGCTTCACTTTCGCATTGCCCGGCACACTGGCTTGCACCTCCCAATCACCGACGATTTTCAATTCCGCCGGTGCCGCTGCTTCCGCAATGATCAGTGAGAGACAAAACAATCCGAGGACCGACAAGGTAGTAAATGGCTTCATGGAATGGCTTCAGTATGTAGAGCAGACGAATTCGAAGGAAGCGGGATTCAACCTCTCCGTCAGATTATTTCCCCAACAGATCCAGTAACATGCCGCTCGTCACTGTGACACCGCTCTTGATGCTCGGAGCGGCCGATGGCGCGAAGAAGGGCGAATGCAGCGTCGGCAACGGCTTCTTCTGTTGCATCGCCGTCTTCACTACATCCGGTTCCACCACGCCCAGCCACAGCATGCAGATGGGTATCTTGTCTTCGGTGCGGCCATACTCGGAGAAATCTTCCCCGCCCATCACCGGTTGCCGCTCGATCGCAGCACCTTGCCCCAGCCACTGCTCCACCACTCCGGCCAGCCGCTTCGTCAGCTCTGGATCATTGTAACACGCGGGCGTGAATTCATCCGCCACCTTCACGATCGGCATCCGGTCCTCCGGTATGCCTGCCGCTTCCGCCAACCCCTTCGTGATACGCTTGATCGCCGCGATGGTCTGTTGCCGCACTTGATCCGTGTAAGAGCGCAAGGTCAGTTGCAGCGTCACTTCATCCGGGATGATATTGTGCTTCGTGCCACCGTGGATGGAACCCACCGTCACCACCGCTGGCTCCGTCGGTGAGATTTCCCGGCTCACGATCGTCTGCAGCGCCAGCACCGTCTGCGCTGCCAATACGATCGGGTCCTTGGCACCATGCGGATACGCCCCGTGCCCACCTAGGCCGCGGATCGTGATGTCCACCGAATCCACATTCGCCAGCGCGAACCCCGGCACATAACCCACCGTACCCACCGGCATATCCGAGGTCACATGCAGCGCGATCGCCTTCTCCGGTTTCGGGAACCGCGAGTAGAGCCCGTCCTTGAGCAACGCCCGCGCACCACCGCCTTTTTCCTCCGCCGGTTGACCGATGAACACCAGCGTGCCCTTCCACTGATCCTTCAGCGCGCTCATCACCCGCGCCGTGCCGATGAAAGACGTCATGTGGATATCGTGCCCGCACGCATGCATCACCGGCACCTCTTTGCCATCCGGGTCCGTCACCTTCACCTTGCTCGCATACGCCAGCCCCGTCTGTTCCGGCACCGGCAGCGCATCCAGATCTGTCCTCATCATGATCACCGGACCAGCCCCGTTCTTCAACACACCCACCACGCCGAAGCCTCCCACGCGCTCCGTCACCTCAAACCCCGCCTGGCGCAACTCCTCCGCGATGCGTTGCCCCGTCTTCTCCTCCTGATAAGAAAGCTCCGGATGCGCATGCAGATGCTGATACAACTTCACCAACGAATCCGCCTCCGCCGAGACCCGCGCCGCCACCTTCCCCTTCAACTCCGCCGAAGGTTGCGCGTGCAACACAGAAGCGAACAAGACACAACCCAAACCAAGCGAAAGAGAAAGTGCGAAACGCGTTTTCATAAGCAATGCGGGTAAATGACTCCCCGCAGTAAACCGCATCCCCCGAAGTGAATCCACTTCAAACCTCGCCTAACGCGAACCTGCAAATATTTTAACCCAAACCTTACCCTTCCTCTTTCTATTAAAAATAACGTTTTCTCACCTCACAACCTCATCTGGCCCAAAGGGCCAGCAGATTCCAGCCCAGGGCAGGGCTTGCTTCCCAGCAAGCCCTGCCCTGGGATTATCGGATTGCAATACAGTGCCCTGAAAGGGCACAAGAATCCGCCATGCCACAATCGCTCGCCAAGGTTTACATTCACCTGATCTTCTCCACCAAAAATCGTGAGCGAACCATCCAAAATACGATTCGCCCGCGCTTGCACGAATACATGGGTGGAATCCTAAACCACCATGGATGCATCCCGATTGAAATCAACTCTGAACCCGACCACGTCCACGCATTGTTCCTCATGACGCGAACAGAGTCTTTGAGCGAGATTATCGGACAACTAAAGAAGAGCTCAAACGATTGGCTAAAAAGCGCAGGCCGGGAATATGCCGACTTTTACTGGCAAGGCGGTTATGCTGCATTTTCGGTCAGTAAATCCCAAGTCGATGAGGTTCGGAGATACATTCAGAATCAACAAGAGCATCATCGCGTGAAATCATTCCAAGAAGAGTTGCGTGCTTTTTTCAAGGCATATGAAATGGAATATGATGAACGTTACGTGTGGGAATGAACGCTCTCGCGGCCTTTCAGGCCGCTGCAATTCGCCTTGCATACCTAGGGCAGCCTAGCTGCCCTAGGCTGGACTCTTTTGGCCCTTTGGGCCAGAGGACAGAATCACCCGCATTCTCTCACTTGATTTTCTGCTTTAGGTTTTCCCATCCCCACTCAACCCACCAGCGTCAACCGATGTGAAGGGAGTCCAAGTAATCATGTCTATTTACGCCCCATCATCTCGCTTGGGGCCATTTTTTTAGCTCTATTAGCAACCTGGCTAGAGGATCACCATCACCCTCTACGATCACATACCTCTTGATAGTATAGTTTTTCTGCGATTCATGTATATTAACATTCAATCCATCCAAAGCATCGCTTTGACCACCTTTAGAAACCAAGTAAGTTTTTGCTTCAGCTAAATAAGAGAGAATTACTTCCATTCTCTGTTGGCTTAACTCCTTTCGATAGTATTCCGTTTTCACTCTCGCCTGTGTTCTGATGATGACTAGCTGCCCATTCTTTCCAATCTGATAAGCATACGCCGGACTCGAGGGAATGCCCCAAAGGCTGATAACCGCATAACAATCATCAGCTCGCAAAGCATTTGTAGAGCAAGGAACACATGTAACCAACCCGAGTAGTAGTGCTAAATATTTAAACATATCTCTTTGATTCGCCTGTTTACTCTCCAGCCAGACAACAACTTCGAAACCGAACCACCCAGTCCGAAGCCTAGAGACAGAGCTATGGGTATCTAAGTCTTACTCAGCATCTCTCGCAAACTTCTTTTCATGACGTCCAGCACGGTTTGTGCTATATTTCTTGGACGATTAATTACTATGCGCGCGTTTGTCCAGTTTTGCCTGACCTGCTGCCTCCTTCTGGCCGCCGGGACTTTGCGTGCCCAGAGCCTGAACGGTCCGGCCTATCCCCCCGTTGAGACCATTCTCAGCAATGTCGTCACCCGCGCCCTCTCCGTGGCCAGCCAGCGTGACCCCATCTACAATTACAAACAGACCACCATCATCGAGGAGCTCGACAGCAAAGGCACCGTCAAGGAGCGCAAAGAGAAGTTCTACGATGTGAAACTCATCGGCGGCATGCCCCGCGCCAAGCTCCTCACCGTGAACGGCAAGGAACTCACCGGTAAAGCTCTGCAAGAGGAACTCGAGCGCGACAAGAAACGCGCCCAACGCTACGACGATAAATCAAAGAAGAAGGATAACGACGATGTGCTCGTCTCGCGCGAACTCATCAGCCGCTACGTCTTCCAGATCCAGAGCCGCGAAGTGCTCAATGGCCGTGAATCCTGGGTGCTCGCCTTCCGTCCCCGCAGCGACGATCTGCCCGTGGATAAGATGCAGGACCGCGTGCTGAACAAGCTCTCCGGTCTCGTGTGGGTGGACTGTGAAGACTTTGAACTGGCCCGCGCCGATCTTCATCTGGTCGAACGCGTCACCTTGCTCGGCGGCTTCATCGGCGCGCTCGATATCTTCAATCTGGAGATGAACCGTGCCCGCTCACCCTTCGGCATCTGGTACAATCAGGCCGGCTCACTCCGCGTGGAAGGCCGCAAACTCTTCTCCCCCATCCGCTACAAAGCCCGCGAATCCGCCGACGACTTCCAACCCTTCAAACAGTAACTGGTAATCGTCTCCGAAAGAGCGAAGCTGGTAGGGCTCGCTGTCCTCAGCGGGCCGCCCGTCGAAGCATCCATCCTTCGATTCCCCGTCGCACAATGACGCCAGAGGTATTCTATCTCCCTCGTCTCTAGCGGGAAGAAGGGGGAGAACTTTTCGAAACCTCACTTACACCAAGATGCCCTTCACCACTTCACCCTTCACATCCGTAAGCCGGAAGTCACGACCCGCATAGCGATACGTAAGCTTCTCATGATTCAACCCCAGCATGTGCAGGATGGTCGCGTGAAAGTCATGGATGTGCACCTTGTTCTCCACCGCCTCCGCACCGTAATCATCCGTCGCGCCATAGGAATAACCCGCCTTGGTGCCGCCACCCGCCATCCAGATGGTGAAGCCCTTATTGTTATGGTCGCGCCCGTCCGTGTTCTGTGCGAATGGCGTGCGCCCGAACTCACCACCCCAGATGACCAGCGTGTCCTTCAAGAGACCGCGCTGCTTCAGATCCGCCAGCAGACCCGCGATAGGCTTGTCCACGGATTCCGCATTGCGCTCATGATCGTTCTTCAGATCGCGATGCTGATCCCAGCCGCCTGAACCCACCTCCACGAACCGCACACCCGCCTCCACCATGCGCCGCGCGAGCAGACACTGCTTGCCATAACGATCCGAGCCATCCTCACCGATGCCATACATCGCCTTCGTCGCCGCCGTCTCCTGGCTGAGATCCATCACCCGCGGCACTTCGCTCTGCATGCGGAACGCCAGCTCGTAGGATTCGATGACGCCTTCCACCTGCGGATTCACCTGATCCTGCGCCAAGCGCTCGCGGTTCAAGGTCTGCAGAAAATCCAACTGCGCCCGCTGTCCACCCGCAGAGAGTTTACTGTTCGCGATGTTCGCCACCTTCGCCTC
Organism: Verrucomicrobiota bacterium; assembly: GCA_030834415.1. Classification (GTDB taxonomy): domain Bacteria; phylum Verrucomicrobiota; class Verrucomicrobiia; order Limisphaerales; family JAEYXS01; genus JAEYXS01. Next base: position 5,452 of record JAURFH010000226.1, read on the forward strand.
CATATCCATTCCGCTGCGCGCTGCCCCGATCCGCGGACCCTCCGCCCCGATGCGCGTGCCCTGATAGATCGCGGGTAAAAACGAGCTGCCGTAATTTTGCGAACCACCATTGTTCACCGGCGGATTCAACGTGATGAAGCCCGGCAGATTCTCATTCTCCGTGCCCAGGCCATAGAGTGTCCATGCCCCCAGCGACGGCCGCACGAATTGAAAGCTTCCCGTATGCATCTGCATGAAAGCTTGAGGATGCGCTGGCACATCCGTCTGCATCGAGCGGACGAGGCACAGGTCATCCGCGTGCTTCGCCACCTCCGGGAACAGCTCGGAGATCCACAAACCGCTCTTGCCGTGCTGGGTGAATTTCCATGGCGATGCCAACAACTTCGCCCGGCCCAGCCGGCCATTGCCGGTCACCGACAACCCGTCGTTCTTTTGCAGGAACGGCTTGTAGTCAAACGTGTCCACATGCGACGGCCCACCGCTCATGCACAGGAAGATGACGTGCTTGGCCGTCGGCTTGAAGTGCGGCTGCTTCGGCTCCAGCGGTCCTTTCTTCGCGACCGCTTCCGCCGCCTTGGCGGCCAGTCCGGCGAACGCCATGTAGCCAAAACCCGAGGACAGGCTTTTCAACATCGCCCGGCGCGAGAGGTTCCAGGCGGGATTTGAAAAATTCGGAGTCTTCATAAGCTTGCTTCAGTTCACGATGCGGAATTCTGCACTGCCCAAGAGCGCCTGGCAGAAGGCGGTCAACGCCGCCCAGCGCAACCGGTCGCGGTTGGCAAAGTTCTTGGCCTCGGCCGTGTAGAAATTCTCGAAGAATTTGCCCGTAGCCGCGACTTCGCGATCCGTCGCGCGCCGTCCATAGGCGAGCTCGAATGCTTTCTGTCCCAGCTCCGTACCGTTGGC
>JAURFH010000227.1 GCA_030834415.1 Verrucomicrobiota bacterium
GAGGCCGCGGTCCTTGGTGGGGGCGACAGGCTTGGTCCCGTTGGGGGGCGCATCGTGGCGGATGTCCTTATCTCATGCATACGCCGAGACCCTTCGTCCTATCTTGCGCGCGACCCAGACTGGAATCCAGGTTGTGACGATTTTCTGAATGTTAGCGAAAACCCCGGACTGATCGATCTACTCGATCTGGCCCTTCAACAATAATCCAGGAGAAATCCATGTCACGTTCATATCAAATCTCGTCCGAGGCTTTTGTTATCCCACAAGATTTGCCCGTTCCCGGCGTGGGCAAGTTGCCGGTAAATGCGATGGTGCTGCGAGGTAAGGAACCGATGATCCTTGATACCTTGGCAATCGTTCACCGGGACTATTTTCTTGAAGAGGTCTTCAATATTGTCGAACCTGAAGATGTCCGCTGGTTGTTCCTGAGCCATGAAGATCGCGATCATTCGGGTTCGATCATGGAAGTGCTAGCGCGGTGTCCGAACGCCAAACTAGTAACCAATTTTCTTGGTCTCGGAAAACTACATGAGGAATTTGATTTCGACCCACGCCGTATTCATATTCTTAATGACGGCGGCACACTCGATATTGGTGATCGTACGGTGGCAGCAATCCGTCCGCCGCTCTTCGATTCTTCTGCTACGACCGGCATCTGGGACCCTAAAAGCGAAATCTACTATGGAGCGGATTGCTTTGGTGTCGTAACTGCGGGCGAAGTGCCTCAGTATACCGACGACATGACTGGATCAGATTTCGAGGACGGGTTCTTCTTCATGAACCGGGCGAACCACATCTGGTTTGAACACGTCAAGCCTGAAGCGATCGCCGAAGCTGCCGAGCGCGTCAAGAAACTGGGCGCACGCATATTGGTCACCGGTCACGGTCCGGTCGAGCGGCGTAATGTCAATCAGATGTGCGAGATGATCAAGCGGATCGGCGATATGCCCGCCATAGAACTGCCAGATAATGATGCCTATGTCAGCATGTTGGATGCAGCGGAAAATTGATCTTCCGTGAAGTTTCTGAAACTACAGCCCCTCACTAACAATCAGGTCATGGCGTTTTCAATTTCCTATCCTGTGTACTACAGAATTCAGGATAGCTGTTTCGCCTTGACCACGGAGCCCAGTGTGGTTTGGGCTAGGCTGGTCTATTACCTGTCCAGGAAATCTATGACCCGGAGGCTTTTGGTCCCTGTTTTAGGGAACCTGCGTCCTGATGCGAAAGCTAAGGCCACGATCGTTATGCTGGGAGCGAGAGTGCTGTCTAGCTTATGGAGAACTCCTACTGCTTCGGCAACTTTCTCGGCGAGCTCGACGAACACTTGATTGGAGAAGCTAGGCATCACGAGCTTTGGCGGGTTCTAGGCGCACACGTTCGGGCCCATGAGGGTGTCACGGGCACTCATTTTGCAGTTTGGGCACCCAATGCCCAACGGGTCGCCGTGGTGGGGGATTTCAATGGTTGGGATGCGCGGCGACATGTCTTGCAAAATTGTGGGATGACTGCCGTGTGGAAGATTTTCCTGCCCGGAGTGGGCGAAGGCGCTTTCTACAAATATGCGATCACCGGGCCGGATGGCGAAGCCCTGCCGCTCAAGGCAGACCCTGTTGGCTTTCGTTCGCAACATCCACCCGAGAACGCATCGGTCGTGAGGGATATCACCGGTTACAGCTGGCGTGATGCCAAATGGATGGAACAGCGGGCAGGCGTTAACGCCAGGACCGCGCCGATTTCAATCTACGAAGTGCACCTGGGATCGTGGCGGCGCAAGGCGGAGGGGCGGCCCATCAGCTACCGCGAAGCAGCCGAAGAGTTAACGCACTATGCTGTCGAGATGGGCTTTACCCATCTAGAGTTACTGCCGGTCAGCGAATACCCTTTCGACGGCTCATGGGGCTATCAGCCGGTAGGGCTTTATGCACCCACTGTCCGCCATGGCCTCCCGCATGAGTTTTGCGACCTGATTGAAGCCGCCCATCTGGTGGGGCTGGGTGTAATCCTTGACTGGGTACCGGGACATTTCCCGACAGATCCCCATGGGCTTGGTCGTTTCGACGGCACGGCGCTTTATGAACATGCCGACCCCAAGGAAGGGTTTCACTCTGATTGGAACACCCTGATCTATAATTATGGGCGGGAAGAGGTGAGAAATTACCTAATCGCCAATGCTCTCTATTGGTTAGAAGAATACCACATCGACGGGCTGCGCGTGGATGCCGTAGCCTCGATGCTCTACCGCGACTATTCGCGGCGGGCAGGCGAATGGGTGCCCAATGTGGACGGCGGCAACGAGAATTACGAGGCGGCTGATTTTCTGCGTGCGATGAATGTCGCAGCCTATGGAGCGCATCCTGGCATCCTGACAGTGGCAGAGGAAAGTACTTCATACCCCAAGGTCTCAGCCCCGGTCTATGACGGGGGGCTTGGTTTCGGCTTCAAGTGGAATATGGGCTGGATGAATGACACGCTGCGCTATATGGCAGAGGATCCGTTGAACCGGAAATATCACCACAACAAAGTCACCTTCGGCCTGCATTGCGCGTTTTCCGAGAATTTCGTGCTGCCGATTAGCCATGACGAGGTCGTGCACGGCAAGAGGAGCATGTACGGTCGGATGCCCGGCAATCACACTGAAAAATTAGCTAATCTTCGTGCTTATTACGGCTTCATGTGGGGCCATCCGGGCAAAAAACTGCTCTTCATGGGGCAGGAATTCGGGCAAGTCACTGAATGGAACCATGACGGGCAGATTGGTTGGCATCACCTCGACGATCCAGGGCATAAGGGCCTGCAGCGGCTGGTGCGAGATCTAAACACGCTGTATCGCTCTGCGCCTGCCATGCATGTCAAGGATGGTGAAGTCTCCGGGTTCGAATGGCTGATCGCGGATGATGCGGAACAATCGGTCGTCGCATGGGTTCGGCGCGGCGGCCCGGCCGATAAGCCAATGGTCATGCTCACAAATTTCACCTTAGCAGAGCAGCCCGCCTACAGGATTGGCATCCCTCATCCAGGTAAGTGGCGCGAGGTGCTCAACACCGATGCGGCGATTTACGGAGGCGCTAATAGGGGCAATATGGGTTGGGTCACGGCAGAGGATATAGCCTTCCACAGCCAGCCCGCCAGCGCGAGCGTTTACCTTCCGCCGCTCACCACGCTGTTCCTAATGGCAAACGATTAAAACCGCGCGGTAAGAGGACGAAGATCATGGCTGGAGCATCCCACAAGCTCGCAACCCGTTCGATGGCTTTCGTTCTGGCGGGCGGACGCGGCGGCCGCCTTATGCAGCTGACCGACCTTCGAGCAAAACCCGCGGTTTATTTCGGCGGTAAGAGCCGGATCATAGATTTCGCGTTATCGAATGCGCTTAATTCAGGCATTCGCAAGATGGCAATCGCCACGCAATACAAAGCGCATTCGCTCATCCGCCATTGCCAGCGCGGATGGAATTTCTTTCGGGCCGAACGCAATGAATACCTCGACATCCTGCCCGCCAGCCAGCGCGTGGATGACGTGCAATGGTACCAGGGTACAGCGGATGCGGTATTCCAGAATATCGACATTATCGACAGTTACGCCGTGGATTACGTCATCGTCCTCGCGGGCGATCATGTCTACAAGATGGATTACGAGGTTATGCTGCGCCAGCACGTGAGTGCCGGGGCCGATGTGACCATCAGCTGCCTTACCGTGCCAAGGTCTGAGGCGTCGGCGTTCGGCGTTATGGCAATCGATGCGGATAACCGAATCACATCTTTCCTTGAAAAGCCAAAGGACCCGCCGGGAACGCCCGAGAACCCGGATTTGACCTTGGTCTCGATGGGCATCTATGTTTTTACCTGGTCCTTCTTGCGCAATCTTTTGATCCGCGACGCCGAGGATCCGAATTCTGGGCACGATTTCGGCGGCGACCTAATCTCCCAGATCGTGGCAGGAGGAAAGGCGATCGCACACCGGTTCACGGAGTCTTGTGTGCGAAGCAGCCTGGAGGCTCCGCCTTATTGGCGCGATGTGGGTACGATTGACGCCTATTGGAGGGCGAATATCGACTTGACGAATTTTACCCCAGAGCTTGACCTTTGGGACACCAACTGGCCGATCTGGACCTATTCGGAAAGTGTGCCGCCTGCAAAATTCGTACATGATGAGGACGCCAGGCGTGGCAGTGCGATATCGTCCATGGTATCGGGCGGTTGCATCATCTCGGGAACTGAGGTGCGGGAATCACTTCTGTTTACCCGCGTCCATACAAATTCCTATTCCCAGCTGCTGCGCGCTGTGGTGCTGCCAGATGTGGTCGTGGAACGGCACGCACGGCTCAAGAACGTGGTGATAGATCGGGGTGTTGTGATTCCTAATGGGCTGGTGGTGGGTGAGGACCCGGAAGAGGATGCAAAGTGGTTCCATGTCACGCCTGGCGGCGTGACGTTGATAACCCAACGCATGCTAAAGGAGAGGGCTGCGAGTTTTTGATTAAGGTCCTGTCAGTCACTTCGGAATGCGCGCCGTTCGTCAAGACCGGCGGCTTAGCGGATGTCGCTGGCAGCCTGCCTAGAGCGCTGGCACCCCTTGGCGTGGAGATGCGGATACTTTTGCCTGGTTATCCAAGCGTCATGGCGGCTACTAGCAAAAGCAAGGTGGTGATGGAGGATGCGGACCTGTTTGGCGGTCAGGCTAAAGTGTTCGAGACAAAGACTGCAGGACTCGATCTGTTGGTGCTCGATGCGCCGCATTTATTTACGCGCGAGGGCGGACCCTATGCCGATTTGAATGGACGTGATTGGCTCGACAATCCAGAGCGCTTCGCCGCACTATCGTGGGTTGGGGCGGAGATTGCGGGGGGGGCTATGGCATGCTGGCGGCCCGACATTCTCCATGCGTTCGATTGGCAAGCTGGGTTAGCGCCGTGGTATCTGCGCGAAAGGCATCCTGACGCGAGTGCAGCCAGCGTCCTGACGATTCATAACATCGCCTTTCAGGGAAAAGCGGAGGCGGATAAACTTACTTCCTTGCGGTTGAGCGTTAAAGGGATGACGGAGGATGGCTTTGAGTTCTGGGGCGATATCAGTGCGCTAAAAGCGGGTCTTGTTGCAGCCGACAAAATTACTACCGTAAGTCCAACCTATGCGGGTGAATTGTTGACACCCGAATTCGGGATGGGAATGGATGGACTGCTGCGGTCGCGGGCGGATGTACTTTCAGGAATTCTGAACGGGGTGGATCTGGCCGCATGGGCTCCCTCCTACAAGACGCCCTCAGGTAAGGTGCGGTTCAAGGAGCAGCTGCGCAGGGAGATGGGCCTGCCGGAAGTCGAGGGGCCGCTGTGCGTTGTCGTCTCGCGACTGACGCATCAAAAGGGGCTGGACGTGTTGCTCGACGCCTTACCTCGATTGATCGACCGAGGTGGGCAGCTAGCGCTATTAGGGTCGGGGGAAAAGGAGCTGGAACAGACCTTCGTGCAAGCGGCGGCGCATCCTCATGTCGCTGTCAGGATTGGTTATGATGATTCCCTGGCTAGGCTGTTGTTTGAAGGGGGAGATGCAATTCTTGTGCCGTCGCGCTTCGAGCCTTGCGGGCTGACGCAGATGTACGGGTTACGCTTTGGCACTCTGCCGTTGGTGGCATATACAGGAGGGCTCGTAGATACGGTAATTGATGCGACCCCTGCGGGATTGCGGGCGGGTGTGGCAACAGGCATGCAGTTCCAACCAGTGACGGCCGATGCGCTTTCGCGCGCGCTTGATAGGCTGTGCGATCTTTACGCCCGTCCCCATGTATGGCTTTCCTTGCAGAAGAACGCGATGCGCCATCCCGTCGGCTGGGATCAATCGGCAGCAGAATATGTTGCACTGTATCGGGGTTTGAGCTGTTAGGAATGAGGAAGCCGCGCCGGATGAGTGTAGGTCAACTTCCGGTCGGGTAGAGATCGTGTGAGCAGGGAAGTGAAAGTTTACCGATACTGTTTAAGAGGTTAGTCGCTCCAGCCCTCATAGGAGCTGCAAATCATGCAGACAGATTGCAAGCTAACGCTTGGTGAAAGTTACTCTAAGCCATAGTGCCTAACCGGCGACATTCCTCTATCATCCAGCCAAGAGCTTGAATGCGCGATTGGTTGAGGCTGTGCTTGTAGCGAAAAGGCAAATATGTTGTTAAGAAAAATTTTTTGAAAAGGCTAGATTAAGCTGGTTAGCACGACGGCTAACAGATTACGGGATAGCACCTTTTTGCTGGGATACCATTACAATTTGATAATCCGCATTTTGTCAGATGTTTTGCAGATGTTCAGCCAAAATTGTTGTGCGGTTAAATTTTTTA
>JAURFH010000228.1 GCA_030834415.1 Verrucomicrobiota bacterium
GTTGCCGCGCCCCATGTGGCTCTACGTGGTGGGACATGAGTTGACGCATGCCTTGTGGGTATGGGTTTTCGGTGGTAAGGTGAAGAAGATGAAGGTGACCTCCAAGGGCGGGCACGTTATCGTTTCGAAAACAAATTTCATCATTTCGCTGGCCCCTTATTTCTTTCCGTTCTATGCCTTTGTCTTGGTAGTGATATTCGGGGCTGGCCATTTGGTGTGGAACTGGTCGAAGTATTGGACAGTGTTTCATCTTTTGCTGGGGATGGCGTATGCGTTTCACGTCTCGCTGACAGCGCATGTGCTCCAGACTGAGCAATCAGATATCACTCAGCATGGATACCTGTTTTCGGGTGTGGTGATCTTTTTGGGGAACGTGTTGTTACCGTTGGTTTGTCTGCCTTTGTTGACGGAACGGGTGGCATTGTTCACCGCACTGGGTTGGTGTTTGCGGCTGACGGGAGATGTGTTTGTGAAAATATCCCGGCTAGTATGATTTACGCAGAAATGAGAGAAGTTGAATTCATTCTTGATAATGGCCTTTCCTTTGGGCGACAGTCAGGGACTTTTCGTTAAAGCGATATGACGCTCGCTGACATTCTACAGAAAGAGCAGATCATTCCCGATCTGGCGGCTACCAACCGCTGGGAAGCGATTGATGAGCTGATTGATCACCTCGTGAAGACGGGCAAGGTGCGTGCCGAGGATCGGGAAGCGATCGCGGGAGTGGTGAAGAAACGTGAAACCTCGATGAGTACCGGCATCGGATTTGGGGTCGGTATCCCACATGGTTCCACGGACCTGATCTATGAGGTGGTCGGGGCGTTTGGCCGCTCGAAGAAAGGGGTCAACTTTGATGCGCTGGACAACCAGCCAGTCAATCTGGTGATGCTTTTCCTCGTGCCCCAAGGCCAGTTCCAGAAGCATCTGCATACGCTGGCGAACATCGCCAAGCTGCTTCATAACAAGGAATTTCGCCAAGCCCTCGAAGATGCTCCCGATGGTGAGTCCATGATGCACATCATCGGCAGCCACATTGCCAAGAAGTGAGGCCTTAATGTCCGGCAGAAATCCATAAACTGCCGGCCTCTTCAAAGTGTTACCCAGTAAAGTTCTCGAACAACGTCTGCAAACCGCAGTATTGGCGGCATTGCCAGATGCTGATGTCTCCACCGTTTTGGTCCGCCCCTGTCAGGATGCGCGTTTTGGTGATTACCAGACGAGCGCCCTGATGTCTCTTGCCAAAGCCCGCAAGATGAATCCGCGGCAACTGGCTACGGATGTGCAGGCCAAGTTGGAAGTTACCGATCTCTGTCTCAAAACGGATATCGCCGGGGCCGGCTTCATCAATTTCTTTCTCAAACCTGAAGTGCTGCAAGATGCACTGATGGGAGCAATCAAAGGAGAACATCTGTTTTTTGCGAAAGCTGAGAAGCCCAAGACAGTGGTGATCGATTTCAGTTCTCCCAATGTGGCGAAGCCGATGCATGTGGGGCATATCCGTTCGACCATCTTGGGTGATAGCTTGGCGCGGGCTTTTCGTTTGTTGGGACACAAGGTCGTCACCGACAACCATATCGGCGATTGGGGGACGCAATTCGGCATGCTGCTTTTGGGCTGGAAGACAATGCTCGACAAGGCCGCGTTGGCGCAGGACCCGATCGCCGAGTTGGAGAGAATCTACAAGCTGCTCAGTGCCGAATGCAAAGAAGATGGGGCTAAGCTTGAGGCGGCGAAGTTGGAGCTGGTGAAGCTGCAAGCTGGTGACGAGGGGAACCTCGGCATCTGGCGAGAGATGATCGCGCTTTCGCAACACCAGTTCGATACGATCTATGGTCGCTTGGGCGTGAGGTTTGATCACACGCTGGGTGAGAGTTTTTACAACCCCCGGTTGAAGGGGGTGGTGGAAGAACTGAAAGGAAAAGGCATCGCGCAGGAGAGTGAGGGGGCGATCTGCGTGTTTTCCGATGGCTCAGTTCCGCCGAAGGAAGACCCATTTTTGATCCAGCGTGATGGCGAGTGGAACCCGAATCCTTGTTTGATCCAGAAGAGTGATGGCGCAGCGAACTACGCTACCACTGATCTGGCTACCTTGGAATACCGGCTCGAAACGTGGTCGCCGGATGAGATCATCTACGTGACGGATGGCCGGCAGCAATTGCATTTCAAACAGGTTTTCACGGTGTTTCGCCGGTGGCGGCCAGAAGTGACCACACGCCTTGAGCATGTGTGGTTCGGAGCTATTTTGGGCGATGACGGCAAGCCGTTCAAAACCCGCTCGGGTGATACTGTCAAGCTGGCTGATTTGTTGGATGAAGCGGAGGAGCGGGCTTTCAAAACAGTTTCAGAAAAGAGCCCGGAACTGAGTGAAACGGAGCGCAAAGAGATCGCGCGTATCATTGGCATCGCTTCCGTGAAGTATCAGGATCTATTGCCGAACCGGCAGAGTGATTACGTTTTCAGTTGGGATAAGATGCTAGCGCTTACGGGTAATACGGCTCCTTATCTCCTATACGCATACACTCGTATCAGCTCCATCTTCCGTAAGGCAGATGAGCAGGGGATCAAGGTCGCACCTGGTGCTAAGATATTGTTGAACGCCCCAGATGAACTGGCCATGGCCAAGCAGTTGATGAATTTCCGGTTCGTACTTGAGGGGATGACGGAAGAGTGCCGTCCGAACTATCTTTGTAATTACCTCTACGACTTGGCTGGTCTCTACGCGAAGTTCTTTGAGACTTGCCCGGTGCTGAAAGCTGAAGAGCCTGAACGCAGCAGCCGACTGCTGTTGTGTGAAGTGACAGCCAAGGTATTGAAGCAAGGTCTGGAAGTGCTTGGCATTGAGACTACCGAGAAGATGTAAGCGGGGCATTCGCGAAAATTGCATTGGCCCTAATTTTGCTTCTTACGGTTATTTTACTGTAGGATAAGTTTTTTTGCTTCCCGCCGGTTTGCCGCCTGTCTAAAAAGGAGTCGTGAATTCCCCGGAAAAAGGTATCGGCTTTAAGATTTGGGCTGCTGACGATGTCGTTTACGGCCCGGTTGAGCTTCCCACTCTAGTGGAATGGATCCGCGAGGAGCGGGTGGAGGCGAATACTTGGGTCTTTTCCGAGCAGACAGACACTTGGGCCAAAGCCTGTAATGTGCCTGATTTGGGCATGTTTTTCCGTGGTCGTGCGACCAGTACCGCCCGGGCAGTTTCGGCTGATGATGGCCCGACCCCATTAGTTCAGGGCATCCGCCCGGGTATGTTGCGCCGGGTTAAGATTTTGGCGGAAATGAACGATCAGCAGCTGGGGCGGTTCGTGCAGTTCATGGAGGTCAAACAGATGCGCCAGTTCAATGAAGTGGTGCGCCAGGGCGAGCACGGGGATGCCATGTTTCTGATTCTGGAAGGTGAGGTCCGTGTGCGCCTGATGATCGCCCAGAAGGAAACGACGCTAACTACGCTGGCAGCGGGTGAGTTCTTCGGCGAGATGACGCTGTTCGATCAAGGTCCGCGTTCGGCGGATGTGGTGGCGAACAATGACAGCACCTTGCTTAAGATATCCCATGCGGCTTTTGTGAAGCTCATCGCCGAGGCTCCCGATCTGGCCACGCCTTTCCTCTTGGGCGTTTGCCGGACGCTTACTGCCCGTATGCGCGCGGACAACAAACGCTATCGCGATACCATCAATTTTGCCCGTGCTTCGGCGAACCGCTGATCGACCGATCGCCTCATAGGCTGTTGTCGGTTCACATCCTTCCTTTAGCTTTCGCACGATTTTTCGTGGAAGTCTTCCCGTTACATTGCACCATGCGCGCGTGAGCAGAATTGTAGGTATAGATCTAGGCACGACTAACTCGCTGGTAGCGGTGGTGGAAGCGGGTATCCCCTATGTGGTGGCGGATTCAGAGGGGCGGCGGTTGACGCCTTCAGTAGTGCATATCCCGAGCAAGGGCGGAGACCTGGTGGTTGGCTTGGCGGCCAATCGCGTGCGGGTATTGCATCCGGCAGAGACAGTCTACTCGGCCAAGCGTTTCATAGGGCGTCGGGCAGGGGAGTTAAGCGAGGATGACCGCAATGTCACCTATCCCGTGCAGGGGCAAGGGAGTAATCCGGTGAGTTTTCCTATTGCCGGACGTGATTGGTTGCCGGAAGAGATATCGGCCGAGGTACTCAAGAAATTGAAGCGTTATGCCGAGGCTTCGTTGGGTGAGGAGGTTAGTCGGGCGGTTATCACCGTGCCGGCTTATTTCAACGACGCGCAGCGGAATGCCACCAAGCAGGCGGGCGAGTTGGCGGGTTTGACGGTGGAACGGATCATCAATGAGCCTACGGCTGCTGCGCTGGCATATGGACTGAACCGCCTCAAGGAGAATTCCAAGATCGCGGTGTATGATCTGGGTGGTGGCACGTTTGATCTTTCCATTCTCGAATTGCGCGAAGGCGTTTTCCAGGTCTTGTCCACTTGCGGCAATACCCGTCTGGGTGGAGATGATCTGGACCGGCGCTTGGTGGAGTTCTTTGCGGGTGAAATCAAAGCGGCAGGAGGACCAGAGGTTTTGGCGGAGCCGACGTTGACTTCCCGTATTAGGGAAGCGGCGGAAGCGGCCAAGATCGCTTTGTCGGAAGCTGAAGTCACGGAAGTCTCTTTGCCGTTTCTCACGCCATCATTCAGTTGGCAGCGGCAACTTACACGTGAAGAATTGGAAGTGCAGACGCGCGATATCATCCAGCGGACGCGGGAGTTTTGTGTGCGGGCTTTGGGTGATGCGAAGCTGTCTTCATCTGATTTGGATCAGGTCATTATGGTTGGCGGACAGACGCGGATGCCGCTGGTGCGTAAGTTGGTGGGTGAATGGTTTGGTTGTGCGGAGTTTGCGGAGACGCGGGGTGATCTGCGTTTGGGCACGGATTATCACAAGGCGAAGGGACCACTTCTCAATACATCGCAGAATCCGGATGAGGCCGTGGCGTTAGGTGCCTCGGTGCAGGCGGAGATTTTGGCTGGCGGCTTTAAGAATGTGTTGCTGCTGGATGTCACGCCGCTGTCGTTGGGATTGGAGACTTTTGGCGGATTGATGAATGTCATCATCCCGCGCAATTCCACCATCCCGGTGAAAGCGGGAGAGATGTTCACCACGGTGGTGGATCAGCAGCCGAGCATGCTCATCCATGTGCTGCAAGGAGAGCGCGAGCGGGCGAAAGACAATTGGAGCCTGGGCAAGTTCACGGTGGAGTTTGAGCCGGTACCGCGAGGAGTGCCGCGGGTGGGGGTACAGTTCGAGATCGATGCGAACGGTATCCTGCATGTGCTGGCCAGAGACATTCGCACGGGCAAGCAGCAAGTGGTGGAGATGAAATCAGCAGTGGATGTGGATGATGACGCCGTACAGCAGATGGTAGAAGAATCCGTGGAGCATGCCTTTGAAGACTTGCGGGCGCGTCAATGGGTGGAGGCGAAACTGCGGGCGCAGGAGACTTTGACGGCGACCCGGAAGGGACTGGAAGATTGCCGGGATGATGTGTCAGCCGAGTATGCTGCTGAGGTTGATGAGGCGCTGAAGCAAGTGGATGCGGTGTTGCAAACGGAAGATGCGGCGACTGGGTTCGGTGACCCGGTGAAGTTGAAAGAGAGCGTGCGTCAACTAGATGAGATCACCCGCGATCTTGCCGAGGTGATGATGGATAAGGCGATGGAAGCGATGCTTCGTAAGCGCGGGCTGATCTGAGTTGGGGAGTTCAGGGCAAAAGAAAACGGGCGTCACCGCAGTGACGCCCGTGTGTTTTAAAATTGTTTGGCTTAGGATGACTGCTTCTCGCCTTCCGTCTCTTCGTGATCGTCATCCTCGTCGGTATGATCTTCGTCAGGGGTCAGAAGTTCGGCAGCCGGCTTCTCATATGGATTCTTGGCGCGCTTGTTGCGCGGCAAAGGCGAGAGCATTACATTGATCGAGCGACCCGTCAGCTTGGGCGGGGCGTCCGGATGGGCAAAGGGAGCGGTATCCTGGACAAACTTTTGGACCACCCGATAGCCGAACTCCTGATGAGCCATCTCACGACCGCGGAAGCGAAGGGAGATTTTCACCTTCATGTCCTCGCAGAGGAACTCGACGGCATGCTGGAGTTTGACCCCGAAATCATGCGGATCGATATTTGGACGAAGCTGCACTTCCTTCACCTTGTTGGCGTGCTGGTGCTTCTTGGATTCCTTCTCCTTCTTGGACTGCTCGTAACGGTACTTGCCAAAATCCACGATCCGGCAGACCGGCGGGTT